>JBDKKX010000255.1:0-7892 GCA_039795795.1 Bacteroidota bacterium
CGTGTAAATCCGTCCAATCTGTGTCCTCCGTGTTCCAATTGTATCCTACTTACAATTATATTACAAATAAAATCAACTCATTATGACAACAAAATTAGCGCCTCCGCCTGTCGATAGAGCGCAAATTGTCCGTGATAACGCGGATTTTACCCTTTTTTCGTGGTCAAAGCAAGCGAACCTTGACCCTATAACGGTTGCTCATGCCAAAGGCGTATATTTATACGACGTGGATGGCAAACGTTATTTAGATTTTTCATCGGGTTTGATGAATGTCAATATTGGTCATGGCAACCCGCGTATCGGCGAAGCGGTGCTCAAACAAATGAATAAAGTCAGTTATGTAACGCCGAGTTGCATTACGGAAGTTCGGGGGCAATTGGGCAAAAAATTAGCTGAAATCGCTCCCGGAAACCTCCAAAAGACGTTTTTTACCGTCTGCGGCGCGACTGCCATTGAAAATGCGATGAAATTGGCGCGCCTTTACACAGGTCGCCATAAAATCATTGCTAAATATCGAGCATTTCATGGCGCATCTTACGGCGCGATGACCGCAGGCGGCGACCCTCGAAAATTGTCGAGCGATTCCCAACAAGCACCGAATGTGATTCACGTAGAAGACCCCTATTGCTATCGTTGCCCTTTCGGACAAGAGCCGAGCAGTTGCAAACGGGAATGTGTGCAACATGTAGAACGGGTGATTCAGTTTGAAGGACCTGAAAATATTGCAGCGATTTTGATGGAAGGCGAATCGGGTTCGTCGGGTTGTATCAAATATCCTGCGGATTATTTGCCGAAAATTCGACAAATTTGTGATAAATATGGCATTTTGTTGATAATTGACGAGGTTATGTCTGGTTTTGGGCGGACGGGGAAATGGTTTGGCGTAGATAATTTCAAGGTTGTGCCTGATATGATTGCGACGGCAAAAGGGATTACATCGGGTTATTTGCCTTTGGGCGCGTTGATGGTCAGCGATAAAATTGCAGCAGCGTTTGACGATAAACCGTTGATGATTGGGTTGACGTATTCGGCGCATCCTGTGGCGTGTGCGGCGGGTTTGGAGACGCTGCATGTGTATGAAGATGAAAAGTTGATTGAAAATGCGGCTAAAATGGGTCAATATTTAGATAAACGCATCGCTGAATTCATGAAAAAGCATCCTTCGATTGGCGATTGGCGGAATACAGGTTTACTCGGCTGTTTGGAATTGGTCAAAAATCGGGAAACCAAAGAACCAATGGCTCCTTTCAATGCGACGGCGGCGGAAATGGTGGTGATGAATCAAGTGGCGGCTTTTTTGAAAAAAGCGGGGATGTACACGTTTGTTCGATGGAATTATATTTTCATTGCGCCGCCTTTGTGCGTGACGCGAGAACAAATTGACGAAGGTTTGGCAATGATTTCGGGCGCGTTGGCGATTGCAGATAAATATTGTGTAGCGGTGTAGAGCAGATTGGAACGCTGA
This sequence comes from Bacteroidota bacterium, assembly GCA_039795795.1. Lineage (GTDB taxonomy): Bacteria > Bacteroidota > Bacteroidia > Chitinophagales > Saprospiraceae > JAAFJT01. The sequence continues at coordinate 1,466 of JBDKKX010000255.1, forward strand.
TGACGCGGATTTGAGCGGATTTGCACGGATTTTCTTTTAATTTTGCTTAGATTTCCAAGCAAAATCAAAAAAATCCGTGAAAATCCGCTTAATCTGCGTCATCCGTGTTCCAATTACATGCTGTTATTTCGTAACAGCAAATTTCAAAGTATCACTCGCCATGCCCGTAAAAATCCCTAATCCATTCGTCACATTCGTATAAGGAGTCGTCAAATTGATAGACGAAGTGCCATTATCCGCGTACAGCGACGCATATTCAACATTGATTCGGAATAAAATCAAATTATAATTGCCATAATACCGAAATAATTGTCCTTGTAAATCGGTATTATTGCCTTGAAACGGGGCTTGTCGGAAAAAACGACGATTGCTGCCGCCTCCAAAACTGAAAATTAATTCAGGAACAGCATCTGTCGCTTCTGCCACGACAAGGTAATAAGCATCAGGCGCACTCGTCCAAGATAAGCGCGCAGGGTCCGGAAAAGTCGGTCTGCCATTATTCGGATTGACTGTTACGACGAAAGAGGTTGCCGTCGTCGCAAAATTTTGAGTATGCGACGGTACAAAAGTCGTTGCCGTAATGGTTTTTCCTGCATAATCGAACCGAAGCGTGTAAGTGGTATTAGAATCAATCTTCGTTTTGGACGTGTAATGCCCATTGCCTTGATCCACTAAATGAATGGTTTTCGCATCGGATTTAATGTCTATCGACAAACCTTTGAGGGACAAATCCGTTATCGTCGTATCCGAAAACGGGGCTTGTCGTGCAACATAGATGTCAATGGGTTGATTCGCAACCAAATATGCATCGACAACAGGTCTGGACGAAGGTACAGGTAATGGATCATTAACCGTACAACTCGTTGAAAATGAAATAATTATGAATCCTAAAAGGATGATGAATCTATTTTTCATTAGAATTTTAATCGTTTAAAAAAATTATCGAAGCCGCCATGAAATACTTACATTTGGCGTGAATCCCAAATAATTTACATTGGTTTCAATCAATTGATTGTTTTGAATTTCAAACTCTTTGTACCAAACATTTTGTCTATCATACACGTTGAACAACGATAAACCAATGCTGCGCGAACCTTTTTCACGCCCTTTCCAAGTATAGGTCGCTGCCAAATCCAACCGATGGTACGCAGGCAAACGATACGCATTTTTTTCAGAAACATTGATATAACTTTTCGACGAACCATCCAAAAGGGTCAAATTATAACCGCCTTCAGGCGCGGTGTAAGGTCTGCCACTCGCGTAAATCCAGGTTGCCGACAAATCCCAATTGCCCAATCGGTAAATCCCAACCGCTTTAAACTCATGGCGCACATCTTGGTTGGCATAAAAAACAGTTTTGTTCAAATCAGGGAAACTATACGGCACTTCGCCCAACGAATACGACAACCAACCATTCAATTGTCCATATTTTTTCTGCAATAACACGTCAATCCCTCGTGCAACACCCGTTCCTTGATAAAAACGCTCGGAATAACTTGCCGTTTGACGCGGATTTGCATTGATGCGCAAGGAATATTCGGTCAAACCACTTAAATCTTTGCGATAGGCTTCTACGTCCAACAACCATTTGGCATCTTCCACACTTGCCCCAATAATATAATGCGTCGCACTTGCCACAGGCAATTTATTATCGTCCGCCAAAACCCAGAAATCCCGACTCCCTTGAAAAACATCTTCTCGAATCACGCGTTTTGCAAATTGATTGTAAATGCCATACGCCGCTTTCAACTTGACCGCAGGCAACAGTTGATACGTCAACGAAGCACGCGGTTCGACATAACCTTTTGCCGTCGGTTGAAAATACGTGTACCGAACCCCCAAATTGCCTTCCAAATTTTTCAAAAGTTTGATTTTATCTTGGACATAACCTGTAACCGTCGCACCACTCGTATTTCGGTCGATGATGGTGGACGTATCATTTTGCGCATAAGTATATTTAATATTATTTTCCGTTGCAGAAAGCCCAAATTCAATATTATTTTTGCTATTTGCCTTCCATTCAAAATCTAATTTGGCAGAAAAATCCTTTAAATTATTGTCTTCCAACGTACCGCGTTTGATATTGAGTACAGTTCCGTCGGGTTGCGTCACGGTTCCAGTGGAAGAACGGTCGCGCAAAGAGTAATAATTGGAATACGAAACCAATGTATTCACGTACAAAGATTGCGAAAACCGTCGGGACCATTTCAACGAACCCCCCAAATTGCCCCAATACGTCAAATCCGAAGTATTCAAATTGAAATTGCGAATCGCCGCGCCCCCATTAAAATTGGTTTTTCGAGAATTATCCAAATTATCTGTCCCATTGTACAGACTCAACGTAATAACATCTTTTGGAGTGGGTTTATACGTGATTTTGCCATTCATATCGTAGAAATACGACGAAACACTCGTATTAAACCGATTGCCAAAACCACCTGCACCACCGCCAGGTGCCGCCGTTCTCGTACCACTGTATTTTTTAAAAATCGCATCATACAAACCCGTCTGATACGACCGCCGAACGGCAAAAAGTCCTGTCATTTTATCGCCCATCGGTGCTTCGATAAACGCATTCGCCGCCAAAAAACCTGCATCTACCCCAATATTCAAATTTTTACTATTGCCTTCTTTGCCCGTGATTTCGGCAACCGAACCAATCCTGCCCCCGAACTTAGATTCAAAACCGCCTTTATACAATTGTACATCTTTAATCGCATTCGGATTGAACGCCGAGAAAAAACCAAATAAATGTTCTACGTGATAAACGTTAAAACCATCATATAAAACCAATGTTTGGTCGGGCGTACCGCCGCGCACGTACAAACCCGATGAATTTTCATTCGCCGCCGAAACGCCCGGCATCAATTGAAAAGCACGCATAATATCTTTTTCGCCCACCGAAGGCAAAGCAGTGATTTTAGAAGGCGATAATTTCAACATCGAAGTTTTTTCCGAAGCCCGTAACAACTCTTCGCGGTCTGCACTCACGACAATTTCCTCCAAAATTGAATTTTCTTGTTCGAGTTCGATTAAAAAATCCTGCCCTTCCAATGCTTTAACCTTTTTCGGACTTAAATAAATGGTTTTCAATTTGTAACCAATGTAAGAAATTTCTAATGTACAAGTATCCGAAGGCACTTTCAACAACGTAAAATAGCCATCTACATTCGAGGTTGCACCTTTGCTTTCCGCCACGATGATAATATTCACAAAGGGCAATGGTTCACCTGATTTTACATCTTTGACGATGCCTTTCAAACTAAAATTTTGTTGGATAGATGCCCCTTGAAATTTTAATTTGTCCGCAGCGACTTTTGCCGCTTGCACCTTTCGCGGGTCGTAGATGGTGAGTTCCCCTTCTTCGGTCACAGTGTATTTCAAAGGCGTTTCGCGGAGACAATTTTCGACGACTTGTTCCGCCGTTGCATTGTTAAAAAGGTAAGTCACATAGAAATTTTGTATATCTACGTCCTCATAATTGATTTTGAAACCATATTTGGTTTTAAAAAATTCCAAAGTGTTTTTTAAAGACTTGTAATTGATGTATTCTTCTTTGACCACAGGCGATTTGCCTGTTTGCGCAGGAGCTAAAAGCCCAAAACAGCAAAGAATACTCATAAAAATGAGTTTTTTCATTAAAAAAAAATTTGTTTGATAAAAGGTTGCACCGTTAATTGACATAGCGTTGCTGGAAAAATCATTGCCTTAGACGTGTCGAATGCACATTTGTCTAATGAAGCCTTTCGTAAAATGAACTTTACGAAAGGCCTTTCAAATAATGGACAATATTACGACGCTTGGCACGAATTGCAATCAAACGAATTGTAAAATTTGTGTCTGCTGCATTGCTTTGCCCCGAATTACATGAATTTGCGTGAATAATTCGTGCAAATTCGTGTAATTTGTGGCAAATCTTGAAAAAAATGAAAAAAACAATCTTTTTATGGCTGATTGTGTCCTGTTTTGTGCTGCCTTTGCGGTCGCAATCGGACAGTTTACTTTGGTACAATCAACCCGCAAATCATTTTGAAGAAAGCCTTGTTCTCGGCAATGGCAGGTTAGGCGCGACGGTTTTTGGCGGCGTTTCGACCGACAAAATCTATCTCAACGATGCCACATTATGGTCTGGGGAGCCTGTAAATTCTAATATGAATCCTACTGCATATCAACACATTGCGTCGATTCGAGCTGCGTTGAACCAAGAAGATTATGCGTTAGCAGACCAATTGAACAAAAAAATACAAGGCAAATTTTCAGAATCCTACGCCCCACTTGGCACGTTGTGGCTTGATTTTGAAAACAGTGAAAGGTATGAAAATTATTATCGGTCATTAGATATTAGCCGAGCGATGGCTACAACCAATTATAATTGGAATGGCATTGAATATTCAAGAGCATATTTTGTATCGCATCCTGATAAAATTTTTGTGATTCGGTTGAAAGCAAGCCAAAAAGGGGCGTTGAATTTCAAATTGAGGTTTAACAGTTTACTGCAAAATAAAATCGCTGTTCGACATAAAACATTGATAGCCAATGGTTTTGCGCCAAGTGTTGCACAACCCAGTTATCGAAGTGTTGAAAATGCAGTTGCTTTTGAAACGGGCAAAGGCACTCGATTTACCACGATGGCGAAAATTAAAAACGGGTTGGATGGAACGATGGTTTTGACGGACAGCACGATTGGGATTCAAAACGGGACAGAAGCATTGATTTACGTTTCGATTGCGACGAGTTTTAATGGTTTCGATAAAAATCCTGCGACAAATGGTTTAAATAATGTCGAAATGGCTGAAAAACAGTTGAATAAAGCCTTCAAAAAGTCTTTTTTGGAACTTCAAAACGCTCATTTGAAGGATTATCAATCGTTTTTCAACCGCGTTCAATTGGATTTAGGCAAAACGGACGCGCCGAATTTGCCGACAGACGAACGCCTCAAACGCTACAAAACAGGCAAAGAAGATAAAAAATTGGAAGTTTTGTATTTTCAATATGGTCGTTATTTGTTGATAAGCAGTTCGCGCACGAAAAATGTGCCTGCGAATTTGCAAGGAATTTGGAATCCGTACATGCGTCCGCCTTGGAGCAGCAATTACACGACGAATATCAATGTCGAAGAGAATTATTGGTTGGCGGAAACGACGAATTTATCCGAAATGCACCAACCTTTATTGGGTTTTATCAAAAATTTGGCAACAACAGGGGCTATCACGGCTAAAACCTTTTATGGCGTGAACGGTTGGACGGTGGCACATAATTCGGATATATGGGCAATGACGAATCCTGTGGGCGACTTTGGGAAAGGCGACCCGAATTGGGCAAATTGGAATATGGGCGGTGCATGGTTATCTACGCATTTGTGGGAACATTATATGTTTACCCAAGATAAAACCTTTTTGAAAAACGAAGCCTATCCATTAATGTCGGGTGCAGCGCAATTTTGTTTGGAATGGTTGGTTCAAGACCCGCAAAAACAATATTTAATTACGTCACCTTCCACTTCGCCCGAAAATATTTTTGTCACGCCGACAGGTTATAAGGGCGCAACGCTTTATGGGGGCACTGCCGATTTAGCAATGATTCGAGCGTTATTCCAACAAACGATTCAAGCCTCTGAGCTATTAAATTTGGACATTTTGTTTAGAACCAAATTAAAAACTACATTGTCTCAATTGTATCCCTATCAAATTGGGAAAAAAGGCAATTTGCAAGAATGGTATCACGATTGGGAAGACCAAGACCCCAAACATCGGCATCAATCTCATTTATTTGGCTTGTATCCCGGACATGACATCACGCCTGACAAAAATACATTAGATTTAGCAAATGCTTGTCGTAAAACGTTGGAAATCAAGGGCGACGAAACCACAGGTTGGTCAAAAGGCTGGCGGATTAACCTCTGGGCGCGGCTTTGGGACGGGAATCATGCCTATAAAATGATTCGAGAATTGCTAAATTACGTAGAACCCGATGCGATTCGGGCAAAAGAGGCAACTGGTGGCGGCACTTATCCGAATTTATTCGATGCACATCCGCCGTTTCAGATTGATGGCAATTTTGGTGGAACGGCGGCTTTTGCGGAAATGTTAGTTCAATCTTCGGAAAAGGAGATTCGATTGTTGCCCGCATTGCCCGATGCTTGGTCAGAAGGGGCAGTGAAAGGTTTGTGTGCGAGAGGCGGTTTTGAAATATCCTTGCAATGGGCAAATCATAAATTGTTGAAAATTAATATTTTATCCAAAAAAGGGGGCAAAACGACTTTGATTTATGAAGGCATTTTGAAAAGCGTAAATTTGAAAATAGGGGAGTCCCTCGAAATAAAATTTTGATACGAATTGGAACGCGGAGGACGCGGATTAGACGGATTTACGCGGATTTTTTTAGAATTTATGCTGAATTTTCAGCATAAATTCCAAAAAAATCCGCG
>JBDKKX010000256.1:0-7871 GCA_039795795.1 Bacteroidota bacterium
TCCAAAAAAATCTATGTTTCCTATGTCTCTATGTGTTCCAAAAAAATCTATGTTTCCTATGTCTCTATGTGTTCCAAAAAAATCTATGTTTCCTATGTCCCTATGTGTTCCAAAATAGACACAAATTTTTGAATACCAAATGTGTCGGCAATCCCATTATCGTTGAATAACTGCCTTCTATTTTTTTAATCTTGGCATGACCAATCCATTCTTGAATACCATACGCACCTGCTTTATCATAAGGTTTACAGGCATTGATATAAAAATCAATTTCGGTATTGGTCAATTTATCAAAATAAACGTTTGCAGTATCAGAAAAAATCACCTTTTTATTTTTAGAAAGCAGACAAACGCCTGTAATCACTTGATGCATTTGATTCGACAAAGCTTGAATAATGCGTTTGGCATCGTCATAATCGGTGGGTTTTCCAAAAATAACGCCCTCTAAAACGACAATGGTATCTGCGGCTAATAGAATTTCATCGTCTTTAAGCCAATTTCTACCTGCTGCTGCTTTTTTTTCGGCTAAAAAAGCAGCTACTTCTTGTACAAGCATCCCTTCGGGTATCGTTTCATCCGAATCGGTGGGGCGAACGGTCAAATTAGTAAAGCCCAATTCGCGCATTAATTGCAATCGGCGCGGCGATTGGGAAGCCAATAAAATGGGGTGTTGTAATAATTTCATATTCAAACCTTAGGCAAAATAAAAAAAGCGGCTCTTTTTGTATTAAAGAGCCGCTTCAGAAACAAATATAGCTTTTACAAAGTATTTTAATGCCTGCAAAAGCTATATTTGTTTTATTCTTCAAACATCAATTTCTTAGCCAAAACGCCACTGTCAAAGCGTACTTTCGCTACATACATACCACGAGTTAAACCATTGCGCGGTAACGTATAGTTAGACAAATTGATATTATCCTGTTTAACCATCAAACGACCACTCATATCATATAATTCAATCGAACGCATCGGATTGATTTCTTCGCTTTCAAAACGAACCGCATCCGTAGCAGGATTTGGAGCCAATTTCAAATAAGCGTTCAAAGCCAATACTTCTCTTGTACCCGATACTAAACCCGCACAAGGTTTCAAATCTAAGCCCAAACAAGCGCGTGGCACCACGAAAGTCATAATAGAGTCAATATACAAACGTGCTTTTGCTGCACCCATACCTGGATTGTTTGCCAAAGACGCTGAATCCTGTCCGTAAAGATTGATTTTGATACCAGAAGCAGTTACTAAATTGGTATCTGTACTCCACCATTGGTAAGGCGCAGAGTCATTTCTACTTTTTCCGATAATTGGAAACAAACCCGTTGCATATCCTGATGCATAAACATTGAACGTATCTTGATAATAACGGGCATCATGACGCGTTTTGCTAAGGTCTTTATAAGGGTCGTAAGCAGGAGTCAATTTTTTAAATACATTATTGATACCTAAACTATCCGCTCTTTGAGAAAACCAATGGCTACCTTGTACGCGGAGTACAGGCAATGTTTGACCATTACCAATCCCAACCCCTAACACACCATCCCGATACGGCGCATTTTGATCATGCGGACTTGCAATCGAAATTAATGGCGTGCTTAATGCATCCATCCAAGTTGCATCTCCTAATGCACCACCCATGTTTACGGTCAACCGATGCTTAGAACTAATCGTACCAAGATTGGGTACAAATAAGGTATCACCCACTGGATAAGGAAGCGTTGCAGGGCTAATGGTAGCCGTATCTGGTTTTGTACCCCAGACATTTCCATTATAGGCTTCAATAACCATCGGAACAGGTCCTACATTCGGCACACTCACCAAAAACTTGCCTGCTGGATACTTGGTGGATAAAATTTTATTATAGTCGTCCAAGGTCGCAGCACCCAATGCAATATAGCCGCCTGTACCTTCACCTATGACCATGATACGAGCAGTATCAATTCTAAGGGCAGCAGCATTTGCTTTGAAATAACGGATTGCAGCCCGCACATCTTGAACACCACGATAAGCCGCATTGATAAGTCCAGCTGTCCGAACACTTTCCGTAGGATCTCTTGGATTCCAACCTTGGCGGTAATCGATTGCTGCTGTTATATAACCTAACTTAGCAAAACGAGTACACATTTCGACTGCAACAAAATCAAGGCGGTCTCCTAAAGGAGACTTCCGAACGGATTTCGGTAAAAAGTTGCCCGTTGGAACGAAAATCATCAAAGGGCGGCTGGATACTGTATCCCCCGTTGCTTGATAAATATCACAAGCCAAAGGCTGCCGTCTAAAATGACCATTGTTTAAAAGCGGCAAAATGGTAAAATTTTGTCCGTAATATGCAGTAGATGTGGTGACATCAGTATACTGCGGTGTCAAGTAGCGTTGAGCGTTCAACCCAGCAAGCATACTTATAAACAGAGAAAAAACAAGAATGGAACGTCTTTTCATGAATGACTGATTTTTAAGACAATTAAAATAATTTTTTAATTTATTGATTAACATAAGTCTGGTATCAAACTCGTCGCGGCAAAAGTAATGGTTTCTACTTTATTTTTGGTAAGAAAATTAAAAAAAAATATTTTTTCCTAATTTTTTTCCAAATGTGACACGACTTGTTTTGTTTTTTTGCAAAAAATATTAAAGCCGTGTCACATATCTAATTGATTTACAATGAATTATTTTTTAATCCAGTCGTAAACCAGTGAAATATATGCCATCCGCCCAATTCGAGGACCGCCATACGTTTGAAACTGTTTTTTATCCAAAATATTGGACGCGCCCACTTTCAAAGTCGTGTTTGCCTTCGGGAAATAATAATTGATTTGTCCATCCAACAAATCATAAGTTGGAATGGCACCCGAAAATTGAGGCGAGCCTTGGAATAAGAACCCTTTTATCCATTTATAATTGAGGTTGAAACCCAAATTTTTTATATTGCCAATCTCCATGTTGCGCCCCGAAACACTGATATTAAATTTATGTTCTGGCGTGTTGAATGCAGGAATAATGGGGTCATTTGTTTTGGTATTCAACACGTTCCACGAATAATTGCCTGCAACTTGGTAAAATTTCGCAAAATAATGATTCATTCCGATTGAAAAACCTTGGGTTGTCACCGTACTTTCGGCATTTGCTGCTACCCGATAAGCCTGCACCTTACTTGGAAATCCAAAGGTATCAAATTCTGCTGTGACACCAATTTTATAACCAATGAAATCTTTGTAAAAACTAAAATAGTAACTCATATCCAAAAAAGTATTGCCAAATAGAGTGGTTCTATAACCTAATTCCATGGATTTTACTTTTTCGGGTCGAATGGGTGCTATGTCAAAACGACGAATATATTTCGTACTTCCTTTCACCAAATATTCATAAAAACTGGCAGTATCAATTAAATTGTTAAAACCATTAATATTACCTGCCAAGAGGGCGCGTCCCACATTTAAATGCAGGTATTGGTCGTTTAAAGTAGGGTTCCGAATCGCTGAGGAAAAACTCAATCGAATGAAATTTAAACTATCGGGTTTCCAAACCAAAGAGACTGCAGGCGAGAACAAATAATCAAAATTTTGATTTTTATCCATCCGTACAGTTGCATTGAATTTAAATTTATCGTCCACAAATTTTTTCTCAATGCCCGAGTAAAGCCCATATTCAAAATTCGTTATTTTTCGACCATTGGTATCAATAAAGATAGAACCTTGTGAAATCGGGGTGTACATGCGTGCATTCGCGCCTACCGTCCAATCATTTAAACCTTTGGGCTGAAAATGATATTCGCCGTGTGCATGATAAAGAGCGGATTTATCATAAAATTGAGTCCCCCCGCTATTTCTTCTTGAAGTTGTAATGCGTTCAAATTCATCCGCAAAAGCCTTGGTATTCGGTTGAAGATACGTATTACTACCGTCATTCGTCTTATTCGCAGCATTGAACGCTCGTTGATGCGCTTGTGTAATCCAATCTTGATGCGTTTGTATCCAGTTTTCTGCTGCCGCGTAATCAAAAGACGCTTGATAATAAGGTGGGGTTGGAATGGACTTTACTTGTAATTCTGGATAACCTAAGTTATTCGCTTCCCCATCCACTCGTTGTGCCCAAAAGCGCAGGTAATCATCTCGCCAAGAGGAATTATTTTTGTAGCGGCTTTGCAATTGTAAGGCTGTGAAATAAGGGTCATAAGAGTCCCCTGCATCTTCATTGGTCGCGTACAACCGAACAAAATATTTATCGCGTTGGCGCAATTCCAACCGATTTTGGAAAAACAAAATATTTTTTAAACTAAACCGATTATCGCCTTGATAAACGGTTGTGCCACTGCCGAAGTTGGAAGCAATAATCAATTCTGGCGAATTTTCTTGCAGGGCAGGATTCAAACGAACGTGAAATGCAGCATTTGCTTTGATATTCCGTGTATTGTAATCGACTAAATCCACTTCATTATAACCATACCGATGAAATTGACCCACCCCAATGTATTTCCAAGGCTGGATTTTATTTTCATTGGAGTAATCATACGTAGCATCGCGCTCGTCGCCATACCGATTGACCGCATCATAACCGCCCGGATTGGTTTTACCCGTGTTTGTACCTGTAACGGGGTCGTAATTGTCCGCTACCCAATCGTATGCTTTTAAAAAGTACATATTCAATTTGAAGGCGTATGCGTCATGTCCCGATTTATTTTTAAACGCATCGGCATACCGAAAAGCGACTTCATTAAGGGCGCGTTCCCCCACTTTGACTTGTGCGGCTAAACCTTTTACGAAAAAAGGATTTTTGGTTTCCATAGACAACACGCCATTGAAAGCATTCGGTCCGTAAAAGGCAGAACTTGCACCCACGATTAAATCGGCTTTCAAAACGTCCAATTCCGAAGAACCGAGAAAGTTGCCTAAGGAAAAATTCAATCCGGGGGCTTGATTATCCACCCCATCGATGATTTGCAAAGACCGAACAGGACTTGTGGAGTTGAACCCGCGGGTGTTGATGACCGTAAAACCAATACTCGCAGTGGTCGCATCTACGCCTTTAAGCGCGCCCATGCCTTCGTAAAAACTCACGGATGCCGTTTGCTTAATCGCCAATTTATCCATACTTTCGACGGTAAATTGAGCCGCTTTCGCTTTTTCGGTAATCCGTTGCCCGACGACTTCCACCACTTGTTTACCGTCGCCTAACAAAACGACTTTATCGCCCAATTTGATACTCAATGGTTTGGCGGCAGAACTGACATCTATATTTTGCGACTCATAACCCACTAAGGATACTTCTAATATGACTGGTAAACTGGGTACTGTTAGGGTGAATGTGCCATCATAATCCGTCGAAACGCCATTGGTCGTGCCTTTCACCTTAACAACAGCGAAGGGCAATGACTCACCTGTATTGGCATCTAATACTTTTCCTTTTATTTCTGTCTGCGCATTTAGGCAGTGACACGTCAAAAATAGGCTTAAAAAAGCCAATACTTGTCGGACGTAAAAAAATCTCATGCTCTTGATTTGTTCCGTTTTCAAATTAAAATTCTTTTGCAATGTGAAATTAGTGAATATTCGCTATATCCAGTGTATGTTTTTCAAAAAAAAATACTGTTTTTTTTTTTTGTCTTATTTTAATGGCTTTTCATAGAAAGATAGGGTGGTTTCGTCGGCTCTTTTGACAGGAGATTTATGATTTTTTACAATTTTATCTCTCGTGGGCGCGAAAACATATATCTTTGTGGCGTTTGAAAAACCAAGTCGGTTGAAGTTTTTTTTTGTAAAATCATTGTTAAAACGAAGATTCAGCTAACCGAAATTTGTTTTTTTTGGATGCTTACAAAGGTAGCAACCATAAGATTGGATTTACAAATAACCTTTTTTGAATTTTTCGTAAAGTCAATATTTTATTTCTTGAAATTTAGTAAAATAAAAATAAAATTCAAATAGATTCCGAATCAATCGAAATGCGTTTTTGAGTTTCCGAAATTATCCTCAGGACGTGACAAAAATATTTTTCATCACAGATGGAACAGATTCCACGAGATTTTCACAGATTTTTTTTGATTTTAAGTATTAAAAATCAAAAAAAATCTGTGAAAATCTCGTGGAATCTGTTCCATCTGTGCCGAAAAGTATTTTTGTCACGTACTGAGGAAATTATCAAAACAATTCTATTATCTATAAATTATATTAAAATGAAAGTTACTTTAAAGCGTTTAGACGACCGTTTTGGGATGCAAGTCACCAATGAAAGTGGTCATTCTTTTCCAATGGATTCGATGCCTGAAGCGGGGACAGTGGGCAAAGGGATGCGTCCGATGGAAGTGGTTTTAGCGGCACTGGGCGGTTGTAGCACGATTGATGTGATTGATATTTTGAAAAAACAACGCCAACAACCCCAGGATGTGCAGGTTACGGTGGAAGGACAGCGCGATGAAGACCAAGTTCCGAAGGTTTTTTCTCAAATTCATGTCCATTTTGCGATTACAGGGAAGGTAAAACCTGAAAAAGCCGCCAGTGCGGTGCAACTTTCGATGGAAAAATATTGTTCGGTGATAAAAATGTTGGAAAAGACAGCTAAAATTACTGGAAGTTTTTCTGTTAATGGCGAAAATTTTTAAATTCAACCAATCATCATGTCAGATAACAAAAATTTTGAAACTGAAGCGATTCGAGGACAATTGCCTCGTACCGAGTATCGGGAACACAGTGTTCCTTTGTTTTTGACTTCGAGTTTTACCTTTTCAGACGCGGAGCAGATGCGTGCCATGTTTGCGGGCGAGATTGAAGGCGATTTATATTCGCGCTATTCCAATCCGAATACAGAAGAATTTATCCGAAAAGTGTGTCAAATGGAAAAAGCCGAAGATGGTATTGCGACGGCTTCGGGCATGGCAGCCATTTTTGCGAGCATTGCGCCTTTTGTGTCTGAGGGAGACCATATTTTGGCATGTCGGGCGGTCTTTGGTTCTACGCATCAAATTTTAACGCAAATTTTGCCGAAATGGGGGGTTACTTCGGATTATGTGGAATCCACAGATATTAAAAATTGGCATAAGTTTTTAAAACCGACGACTAAAATGTTGGTTTTGGAATCGCCTTCTAATCCAGGTTTGGCATTAGTCGATTTGGAAAAAGCGGGTCAATTTTGTAAAAAGCACAACCTGATTTTCAACATAGATAATTGTTTTGCAACGCCTTACATTCAACAGCCGACTCAATATGGTGCGGATTTGGTTGTCCATTCTGCGACCAAATTTATGGATGGTCAAGGGCGCGTTTTGGGCGGCATTGTGGTAGGCAAAGCGGATTTGGTGGAAACGATGCGGTTTTTTATTCGACATACGGGACCGTCGATGTCTGCTTTTAATGCTTGGATTTTTTCCAAAAGTTTAGAAACGCTTGCGTTGCGCATGGAAAGGCATTGTGAGAATGCTTTAAAATTGGCAACTTTCTTGGAAAAACAACCCCAAGTGGCGAAAACGTTGTATCCTTTTTTGCCTTCTCATCCTCAATACGCATTGGCTAAAAAGCAGATGCGCGCTGGTGGCGGGATTGTCACTTTTGAAGTCAAAGGGGGTTTGGAGCAAGGTAAAAGGTTCTTAGATGCCTTGAAAATGTGTTCTTTGTCTCCGAATTTGGGCGATACGCGCACGATTGCAACCCATCCTGCTTCTACGACGCACTCTAAATTGAAAGAAGAGGAACGTTTGGCAGTTGGGATTACGGCGGGAATGGTGCGGATTTCGGTTGGTTTGGAACATATTGACGATATTATTGCGGATATAAAACAAGCGTTGGTGCAATCGAATCTATCATAGGATAGACATTGGCGTTGGCGTTGGCGTTGGCGTTGGAATTAGGATTAAATTGGATTTTTTTTGGATTAAATAGGATTGTTTT
>JBDKKX010000257.1:0-7865 GCA_039795795.1 Bacteroidota bacterium
GAAGCGGCTTTTGATAAACAATCTACGATTGTGAAAGCGGTGAGTACAGCGAATACGTTTAATATTACGACTTCTTATAAAATCAACGAGGTCAGCAGCGAAGCGCAGGAACAAGTGACAAATAAATTGTATGAAGGTTTGAAAGCCGCAGGTTTGGCAAGTACGACTTATGAGGAGTTCAAATCGACTTACTCGGCAAATAAAGGAACGCACATTACAAGTGCCAGTAAAGTAGGACCGATGGTTGCGGACGACATCAAAAGCAGTTCTTTGAAAGCCAATTTCTTAGCATTGGCGTTGATATTTTTATACATTTTGTTGCGTTTTCGTCGTTGGCAATACTCGACAGGTGCGGTTATCGCCTTGTTCCATGACGTATTGTTCATTTTGGCATGTTTTACCTTGTTTCATGGATTTTTGCCTTTTTCGTTGGAGGTGGATCAAGCGATTATTGCGGCAGTATTGACGATTTCCGCTTATTCGATGAACGATACGGTCATCGTTTACGACAGGATTCGCGAATATGCGCGGACATATAACAATTTGCCGATGCGCGATATTATCAATAAAGCGATTAATAGCACTTTAAGCCGTACCATTATTACGTCTTTCAACGTGTTATTAGTGGTTTTGATACTCTTCATTTTTGGCGGTTCGAGCATTAAAGGATTTGCATTTGCATTGATAGTGGGTATTTTCATTGGAACGTATTCGTCTATTTTCATTGCATCGCCTGTCATGTTAGACTTGTCTAAAAACTTGAATTTGTCTGAAAACAGTCCAAATCCAAGCGTTTCCGAAGAAGCAGAATCCTTGAATGCGTTGGCAAAACAAAAATCTAAATAAGTTGTGCGGTGCGCTGGAATTCGGATTAAATAGGATTTTTTTGGATTAAATGGGATTGATTTTTAAGATTTGTAGCTTTTAATTAGATAAATCCTAAAAAATCTTAAAAATCAATCCCATTTAATCCCAAAAAAATCCTATTTAATCCGAATTCTAGCGCACCACAACTTAGGTTAAATAATTTATTTTGTTGAATTAGGAGTGAAGGAAAAGCAGGCATTAAGGACGGATGGTCTTTAATGCCTGCTTTTCTTTCACAGTCAAAATACTTTTCATCACAGATTGAACAGATTCAACGAGGTTTTCACAGATTTTTTTCGATTTTTAATACTTAAAATCAAAAAAAATCTGTGAAATCTCGTTGAATCCGTTCAATCTGTGATGAAAAGTATTTTTTGGCACAAAACAAAAAAAGCGAGACTTACATCTCGCTTTAAACAAACGCTTTAAACCTTTATTTTCTAAAAACACATTTCAATTTGAAAAAATCTTAAGCGGCTTGTGCAGGGATACTAATATAAAAAGTCGTCCCTTCATGCTCCGCAGAATCAAACCAGATTTTGCCATTATATTTTTCAACAATATTTTTACAAATCGTCAATCCAATCCCCGTTCCTTCAAAACGATTGTTTTTATTCAATTGTTGAAATAAAACAAAAACTTTATCCTCATATTCTTTTTTAATCCCAATGCCGTTATCCGCAATGCTCAAAATTACTGCACCATTGGATTCTCCCGCCTGAATTTTGACCACAGGCGGGCGGTCCTCCGTGAATTTAATTGCATTTCCAATCAAATTTTGAAACAATTGCGTCAAATGTAACCGATTCATGCGCAAACTCGGCATATGCTTCGGATAAAGAATCGT
Source organism: Bacteroidota bacterium (assembly GCA_039795795.1). Classification (GTDB taxonomy): domain Bacteria; phylum Bacteroidota; class Bacteroidia; order Chitinophagales; family Saprospiraceae; genus JAAFJT01. Next base: position 1,715 of record JBDKKX010000257.1, read on the forward strand.
TGCCTTCTTACTTTCAATCGCCCCACTCAAATTCGCCGTAACCTCTGCAATCACTTCTTCGGGACGTGTCATTTCTGCATCGGGTTGCTGCGCGAGTACCCGCGAAAAATCCAACAAATCCGTCAATAAACTATACATCCGCTTCACCCCCGCATGTACAAAACCCATATATTTCGACGCATCGGCATCCAATTGCTTCCCATATTTTATCTGAATCAAGCTAATATAACTGCCGATACTCCGCAAAGGTTCTTTCAAATCATGGGCTGCCACATACGCAAATTGGCGCAAAAGCTCGTTGGTTTCTTCCAATTTCTGATATTGCATCTGAATTTCTTCATTTTTCGCCTTCAACGCTTGAAAATTTTTCCCACGCAATCGAATCGTATAAATCATAAAACCCAAAACCAACGCAAAAACCAAAACACTACTCCATAAAATAACGCTATTTTCCCGCAATCGCATCTCTTTTTCCCGCAATTGCAACATTCTAATCTCTTTTTCGCGCTTTTCGGCATCGAATTTCAATTCCATCTCCGCCGTTCTGCGGATTTTCTCCTCATTAAAAAGCAAATCATTCAACGCATTAGAAGCCTGCAAATGTAATAAAGCTTGTCCATTTTGACGCTTACCCAGTAAAATTAAAAATAATTGATAATTGCATTTTTGCGCAATATCCTTGTAATCATACTGTTGTGAAACCTCTAAACTTTTTTTAAATGCCAATGCTGCTTCATTCGTTTTATTTTGGCGTTGATACAAATCACCTATTTTAAAATATAAAATCGCAATATCTTTACTCAAAAGCGACGGTTCGTATTCCAAACATTCTAAAAATTTTTGTTCTGCAATCGAAATTTCCTTTTGCTGCAAATACACATCCGCAATATTAATCAACGTTTGTGCAATGTACGATTTATAATGAATCGATTTATACACTTCCAATGCAGCTTCATGTTTGAGCAACGCGCCTTGAAAATCGCCTTTGGTCGTCAGAATCAACCCAAATTTATTCAATTCGCTGGCTAATTGCACCGAATCGGCAAACCGTTTTGAGGTATGAAGGCGTTCTCGACCAATTTTTTCCGCTTTTTGGATATGAATTAACGCTTTTTCAATATTTTTTGTTTTAAGGTACGTTTCTCCAATATCGCCGTGCGAAATCACCATTCCAAAACCGTCTTTCCGAGCTTCCGAAATCGCCAAAGATTTAAATAAATAATTCAATGCTTTATCATAATCGCCCACACTTTGATGCAAAATGCCCAAATTATGATACGTATCATCCATCATTTGTTGGTCGCCCGATTTTTCAGCCAATTCCAACGTCTTATTATGAAATTTATAGGACTCGTGATAATTACCAATTTTTTTATTCGTGAGGGCAATATCGGTAAAAATCGTCATTTTCGCACTATCGCCTGCGGCGGGCATTATTTTAACCATCATTTCTGCCGTCACAGCCGCTTGTTGATAGGCAGCAAGGGCTTCTTTAAATAAGATATTATCCTCATAAATAAACCCTAAATCGCGCCGAGCCTCGAAAATATCGCGCAAATTATTTTTTTTTTGCGCTTTTTGGAGGGCAATGCCCACATACGCAATGGCTTTGGGCAAATCTTGAAAAGAATAACTATTTGCCAGCCCTAAAATCTCAAAATTTGTTTTCTGAATCGTTTCTTTTTGAATGGCTTCCAAAACATCGGACGGCAACGTTTGCAACTTTTCCCCATTCAACGGCTGTTGAGCTTGCAAGGGCAAGACAACAAATTGGAATATTGTTAGGCTGCAGCAACATTTTTTAAGCCATCGCGCCAGAAAAAATCTTTTGTCCGACATGCTCATAGTATATAATAAAGGTGTAGCGTGCTTTCAAATAAAGTTGGTGATTGTTCAAAGTAGGCAAGAATGAAGCCAAATGAGGAATGATAAATGGTGCAGCGTAAAAACGGAAAGTTTATTTATGCACCATTTATCTTGAAAAAAAATTAAAAAAAGCAGTTACCCGCCACAAAGCAAAAAACACTTTTGAGTCGCTGTGCCGGGTCGTTCTCGGCGTTTATCATCTAAGCAAATGCCGCCTTTCAATAATTTTTGTGCTGCCTCCGAGAGGCACTCGGAATTGGTCCGCACCAATTCCGTTTGAATTTCAGCTATTTTTTTCATCGAAATCATGGGTTTTGAAAACGGTTTTTAAAAAATACGTGTAGTTATTTTGTGATTCGTACATTGTTGGATTAGTTCGCCCATCATTGTCCTCTACGTGTCGGGTTAGTGTGTGGATACGCCACCCCCTGGTCGTTCTGGTCGTTTGTTGTCATCTAACGCGAATAATGCTGCATCGGGCAGCGTCACAAAAGCGGGTACATGCGCGAACGGATCAATCCCTGCAGCACCGCCGCGAACAGTTTGTAGTTCATTGACAGATAGTTGCACTTGGTTTGAAAAAAGATTTCGTAAATTTCTAAGATTGCTCATAGATGATATGATTTTTAATGGTTGTTAAGATACGTTTTGCTTATCACAGACAAAATTATTCTTGTTGAATCCTCGTACATGTCTTGCTTCATGGTAAAAATGACAGGGTTGGATGCGTTACATGCTTTTTTTTATGCTTTTTAATCCAAAATGTATGAATTCTTTAAGAACAAAATCGAAAGATGAGATGAGTCGTTTTTGTGATGCCCTTTCGGACGGATGAAGCGATTACGATGGTTTATAATTTTTTTGCAAATGAGTAAAATTTGTAAATACTCAATAATATTTTAACTTTGCCGTTTGTTATTAAAATAAGAAATGATGAATTATTACCTTTTATTATTTGTTTTTCACCATTATAACGAATTACAACAATGAAAAAACAGGCTTTGAATCGAATGTATAATTTTCCAGATGCAGACTTATATGTAATGTGTCTGGATTGTATTCGCAATGCTTACCGCGATGAAACCTTGTTCAAACAATATGGTTACGCGCCCGAACGCACGTTGGCTTTCAAGTCGCAGTGTGAAAAGTTTAAAGCATTGCCCGATGATGATGAATTAATCGGCGAGCAAATGTTGGCTACGGAAAAAAAATATGGGGCGGCGGAAAACCTTAAAACGGCGATTCGCAGCATTATGACGCGGGTGGAAATGAAATTTAACAGTCGCAGTGGGCGTTATCGCAAGTTTGGGACGGCTAAAATGGGCGATATGACGGATGCTCAATTGTTATTTTGTGGGCGGCGCGTTGTGCGGGTGTCTCAGATGCAAATGGCTTTTTTTGAATCGGTGGGTTTAAATGAATTAGCGATTCAGCGGGTGTCGCAAGCCTGCGCTGAGTTTGAATCTTGTATGAATGTTCAACAGGATAAAGTTTCTGACCGAGATATTGCGGTTGAAATTCGGACGGAACAGGGTAATAAAATTTATGAAGAATTGGTCGTTTTATGCAATATCGGCAAAGATGTTTGGGCGGACAAAGACCCGAAACGATATGAACTTTATTGCGTTTACGAGAGCAATAATGACCAGAAAATTGCTCGAAAAGCAAAATTAAAAGCAGAAGAAGCGAAGAAAAAAGAAAAATCTGTGGATGAAGAAGCGGTTTCCTTGTGATACTTTTTAGAACAAAAGTTACAAAAGCAACAAAGCGAAACAAAAGACTTTTGTTCCGCTTTGTTGCTTTTGTTCTAAAAAACTTTTGTTTTCTCATCTTGCTTTTGTAACTTTTGTTCTAAAAAAAAATTTAAAAATGCAGTGTCATTGCCAAACTGGGTAATATCGGCAATTGGTCAACGCGTTGATAGTGAATGCGGTCGAAATAAAAGATGTTATTTCGATTAGCTGCATTGGTTACGCTACCGATGATTTCCATCCGTGTATTTTTAGAAAAAGCAATGCTTTTTTTAATCGAAGCATCGAATCGGGCATAAGCGGGCAATCTTCCTGTATTGCGTTTATCGGAATATATCACTCCAATCTGGTTCGGATTGCTTTTTAATATATCGGTATTTAAACCATCGTTGTAATCCAATTTAGTATAAAATCCTTGCGTCAAGGTGAATGGAAATCCAGAACCGTAGTTAAAGCGTCCGCCCAATTCCCATGATTTTTGCTTGCCGAAAGTATAAGTCGTTCCGATATTTAAATTGTGGCGACGGTCAAAAGTCGTTGGATATTCTTGGGTTTCATCTTTGCGATGGACATATCCGATGGAGTAAGCTGCCCAAACATAGATTTGTTTTTTTTCGTACTTTGCAGTTATATCTAATCCTGTGGCGCGCCCTGTTTCGACAACGTAATTAGGGTCTGTGTTTTGAGTTTTATTGCGATTGACTTGGATAAGTTGGGTATAATTTTTAAGGTAAGGTTCTACATTGATTTCTAAATGTTTGGATAAATCGACTTCTATACCACCGATGATATGATAAGCGGTTTGCAAGCGTTCGTCAATATTTTGTGGAGTGCCTTGTTGATAAATCGGATATTCGGGACCCGACAAGTATCCTACAAATAAATTGACGATATCGCGTTCATTGACGGTGCTCAACAGGTTTTGAGAATACAATCCACCCGAAAATTTCAAACGAATTTGTGGTGAAAGGTTGATTTTGGCTGCAAAACGCGGTTCCATTTTGGCAGTGCCGAGAGAAGTGTAATATTGCACGCGCAAACCAGGTTCCAAAAGCAGTGCTTTGGTTTTCCAACGGTATTTGAAAAAACCTGCCAATTCAGTGGAATTATCTTGGTCGTCGAAGGTAAAACCTAAAAAGTTTTTGAATTGCAATCGAGTACTGATATTGGTCAATTCGACACCATATTTTATTTCGTTGTTATTGGAACCAAAATAGGTGAAATCTAAGGTTGCATTGGTGCTGGTGATGCCGCTTTTACGCGGGTCGTCTTTGCCTTGAAGGAGTTGGATTTGATAATCAGAGTAACTCACTGCGCCGTTTATGACAAGGCTCAATCCTGCGGGCACGAGGGTAAAATTAGCACCCCCTCCCCTATTATTCCAATTCAAATCCGCAAGGTTCGTATAACTGACTTTGTCCTTGAAATTAAATCCAAAAAAATTGAATTTGCTGCCTCCTGCGGCATTAAAAGCGATTTTTCCATAAATATCGGTGTATGCGAAGGGCAATCCGAAACTATCTCGGGCGGCATATTTATAGAGATGATTGGCAGTTTTATCTAAAAGCGACTGTTTGGCTGTAAACAAAACGGAGCTACTGCCGCCTTTTCCATCATCACTCAATGGGCTTAATGGGGCTTCTAATACAATTTTGGCTTGAAATGGGCTGCCCGATACGATACCCGAAAAGCGTTTTTTATTGCCTTCTCGCGTTTTCAAATCCATGACGGCGGAGATTCTGCCGCCGTATTCCGCATTGAAGCCGCCTGTAAACACATCTGCACTACGGATGGTTTCGGTTTCAAAAACGGAGAAAAAACCAATGGAATGGAATGGATTATAAATAGGCATCCCATCCAACAAAATTTTATTCTGTACAGGCGAACCTCCGCGTATATAAATTTGTCCACCTTGGTCTCCTGTGGAGATTACGCCCGGTAATACGGTCAAATATTGTGCAATATCAGGTTCACCACCTGTGGATGGCAAGGCTTTTAATTGCTTTTGTGTTACAGTGATTTTGGAGATTTGAACGGTGTTACGGGCAGCATCTCTGCTTCCAGATATTTCAATGGTTTCTAAATCTTTGTCCTTTTCGGTCAAATCAAAGCGTTGATAAAGAATTGCGCCATCGCCTATTTGAACAGGGATTTCCATCGGTGCGTAACCTAATAGATTCGTCGTGACGGTATAATTGCCGACAGGCACATTGAAACTATAAAAGCCTTCTTGATTGGTGGTGGTGCCAAATGGGGTTTCTTTCAACACAACATTGACATAAGCTAAGGGTTCTCCTGTGGCTTTGTTGTAAATATTGCCGCGTAGCATGCCTTTTTGTGCGAATGTGGTGCTGGTTAAAAGGATAAATAGAAGGAATTGTAGGTTTTTTTTTGTCATGGTGTTTTTTTGTAGGGCACGTTGGAATTAGGATTAAATGGGATTTTTTTGGGATTAAATGGGATTGATTTTTGGGATTTTTGGGATTATTTAAATCCGAATAATCCCAAAAATCAATCCCATTTAATCCTAAAAA
>JBDKKX010000258.1:0-7847 GCA_039795795.1 Bacteroidota bacterium
GTTTGGCAACAGGCGTTTCGGCGGTTGTGGGTTTGGGATTAGGCATTTTGGCGTATGCGACAGGGAACTCTCTTTGGTCGGATTATCTAAACATTTTGTATATTCCTGAAACGGGCGAATTAGTGATATTTGCCGCTTGTTTTTTGGCGGCTTGTCTTGGTTTTTTGTGGTACAATGCGTTTCCTGCGCAAGTATTTATGGGCGATACGGGCAGTTTGACTTTGGGCAGCATCATCGCAGTAATGGCAATTTTAATTCGTAAAGAATTGTTAATACCCATTTTATGTGGTGTTTTCTTGGCTGAGAATTTGTCGGTGATATTGCAAGTAAGCTATTTCAAATATACGAAAAAGAAATATGGAGAAGGACGACGGATTTTATTAATGTCTCCGTTGCACCATCATTATCAGAAAAAAGGCATCCATGAAGCGAAGATTGTTATGCGTTTTTGGATTGTAAGTATCTTGTTATTGGTTTTGACTATCATTACTTTGAAAATTCGATAATCAAATGAATGAAGAATGATAAATGATGAATGATGAGTGATGAATGATAAATGATGAATTTTATAAAATTCATCATTTATCATTCATCACTCATCATTTATCATTCATCATTCTTCATTCAATTTTCAACATTCTATGAAACATTTAGTTATTCTTGGTTGTGGAGAAAGTGGCGTTGGTGCTGCCATACTCGCCCGAAAACACGGCTACACGGTGTTTTTATCAGACAAAGGACAAATTCCCGCAAAATTCGCACAAGCATTAGAGGAACAAAATTTTGCTTATGAACAAGGACAACATTCCATTGATAAAATTTTGCAAGCGGATGAAATTATTAAAAGTCCTGGCATTCCTGACAAAGCCGAAGTGGTGAAATTGGCGCATCAAAAAGGCATTCCAGTCCTTTCCGAAATAGAATTTGCAGCAAGATTTACGGGTAATGCGCCGATTATTGGCATCACGGGGAGCAATGGCAAAACGACGACGACGCATTTAACCTATCATTTACTCAAAACGGGTGGTTTCAATGTGGCGGAATGTGGCAATGTCGGGACGAGTTTTGCTCGGTTGGTTGCGGAAGCCCAATATGATTATTATGTATTGGAACTTAGCAGTTTTCAATTGGATGGGATTCGGGATTTCAAACCCAATATTGCTATTTTATTGAATATAACGCCTGACCATTTAGACCGTTATGAGTATAAAATGGAAAATTACGTTGCGTCTAAATTCCGTATCGTGATGAACCAAAAGCCCGAAGATTTTTTCATTTACAACGCGGATGATCTTGAAATCAAAACTTTTTTGAAAACACGTCGTTGGAAAATGAAGCGGTTAGCGATTCATAATCGATTCAAAGACAATCTTTTAAAAGGGAAAAATTTGGCGCGCCCTTCTAAAATTGCGGCATCTGAACCGCCAGTTGATTTTGATATGAGCGAGAGTTCGTTGAAGGGACCGCATAATTTTTTTAATGCGTCTTGTGCGATTTCGGCGGCTTTGGCGGTGGGCGTAAGTGAAACAGCAATTCAAACTGGTTTGAATACGTTCGTAAACGCGCCGCATCGGTTGGAATTTGTTGCGACAGTGAATGGCGTTACGTATATTAATGACAGCAAGGCAACAAATGTGGATTCTGTGTTTTGGGCGTTGAGCGCAATGTCGAAACCGACGATTTTGATACTTGGCGGCTTGGACAAAGGCAATGATTATCGTCAAATTGAGGCTTTGGTGCGCAAAAAAGTGAAAGGAATTATTTGTATGGGGGTTGACAATCAGCCGATTATGAATTATTTTGCATCGATTGTTCCGTTTTGTGTGGAAACGCGGTCTGCGGCAGAAGCAATTCAAGAAGCGACGAAACGAGCTACAATTGGTGATATTATTTTATTGTCGCCTGCGTGTGCGAGTTTCGATTTATTTAAAAATTATGAAGATAGAGGCAATCAATTTAAAGCAATTGTTCATCGGATGCAAGTTTGAATTAAGTAGTTGATTTAAAATAACCGAATATTACACCTAACAGGTTTCAAAACCTGTTAGGTGTATTCATAATTCTGGATTTAAATGAGCACCTACACCTAACAGGTTTTAAAACCTGTTAGGTGTATTCATAATTCTGGATTTAAATGAGCACTTACACCTAACAGGTTTTTAAAACCTGTTAGGTGTATTTTAAATGAAAGCATCACAGAACTTGGTTAACAAAATAAAAAATTAACATTTTATACCATGTCTTTAATCAACCGAATTAGTGCAGAACTTAGAGGCGACCGTGTCATTTGGATGATAGTTGCCGTTTTAGCCCTGCTTTCGATATTGACCGTTTACAGTTCTGCGGGTACGTTAGCGTTCCGCGAGCGCGGCGATAACACGGAATTCTATTTAATGAAGCAAATTTTGATATTGAGTTTTGGATTATTTTTAACCTATATATTCTATATCATTCATTATCAAAAGTTTAGCATTGCTGCGCCGTATGCTTTGATGATTGTCATTCCACTATTAGCGGTAACGCTTTTCTTTGGCAAAAACGTGAATCATGCAACACGGTGGCTCAGTTTGCCGGGGATTGGCATCACTTTTCAAACCTCCGATTTAGCGAAATTAGCCATTATAACCTACGTTGCCCGGATGATTTCAGCGAAACAAGACATTATTAAGGACTTTCAAAGTGCATTTGTACCGATCATTGTGCCAGTGGTAATCGTTTGCGGCTTGATTGCGCCTGCCGATTTGAGTACGGCAATCATTATTTTTGTGACTTGTTTGGGGATGATGTTTATTGGAAGGGTCGATTTGAAATACGTTTTTTTGCTTGTATTTTGTGGGATTGTCATGTTTGCGGCATTATTAGTGCTTGCGAAATATTTTCCAACATTGGTTCGGGCGGATACTTGGCAGGAACGATTGCACGATTTTTTGACCAATTCGGATGGGAAATTTCAAACGCAACAAGCGAAAATTGCTATCGCCAAAGGTGGTTTTTTTGGAAATGGTCCTGGCAGTTCGACGCAAAGAAATTTTTTACCTTCTCCTTATACCGATTATATTTACAGCATTATTATGGAGGAATATGGTTTATTCGGAGCTCTTTTAGTGATGAGTTTATTTGTATTGCTTTTTTTTAGATGTGTAAGATTGGTGACTATCAGTCCAAAAACCTTTGGGGCAATCTTGGCAGTCGGTTTGGGAATCATTTTAGTCATTCAAGCGTTAGCAAATATGGCGGTTGCGGTGCATTTGATACCTGTTTCTGGTTTGCCGATGCCGATGGTTTCCATGGGCGGCACCTCGTTAATTTTTTCATGTGTGGCGTTTGGGATGATATTAAGTGTTTCAAAATATATAGAACAATCAAAGTAGTGATGAAAGTAATTATCAGTGCTGGTGGAACTGGCGGACATATCTTTCCTGCGATTGCGGTAGCGGACGAATTGCGTCGCCGAGACCCGTCGGTGCAAATTTTATTTGTCGGTGCAAAAGGCAAAATGGAAATGGAAAGAGTCCCAAAAGCAGGTTATGCGATTGAAGGACTTTGGATTTCTGGCTTTCAACGGCGATTGACTTGGCAAAATTTAATCTTCCCGTTCAAAGTCCTTTCCAGTATGTGGAATGCGCGTCGCATTATCCGCGACTTTCGACCGAATGTAGTGGTTGGATTTGGCGGTTTTGCGAGTGGACCGACGTTGCGTGTGGCAGCATCGAAAGGGATTCCGACGGTTTTGCAAGAGCAAAATAGTTACGCAGGCGTTACAAACAAATTGTTAGCTGAAAAAGCGGTTAAAATTTGTGTGGCGTACCCGAATATGGAGCGTTTTTTTCCCAAAGAAAAAGTCGTTTTGACGGGAAATCCTGTTCGTTCCGACATTTTGAACCTGCATGCTAAAAAAATTGAAGGAATTCAACATTTCAATTTGAACCCAAATCGAAAAACGATTGTTATAATAGGCGGCAGTCTTGGTGCGCGCACGTTGAATCGGGCGATGGAGGCGAGTGCAGATTTGATAGCGCAAAATCCAGATGTTCAGATTTTGTGGCAATGTGGGAAATTGTATGAAACCGATTTTAAAGATGGAAAAGCGGCGAATTTGCCGAATGTGCAGATGAAAACGTTCATTGACCGCATGGATTTAGTGTATGCGGCGGCGGATGTGATTATTGCGCGGGCGGGCGCGTTGACGATTTCAGAATTATGTTTGGCGGGTGTTCCGTCAGTTTTAGTGCCTTCGCCGAATGTTGCGGAGGATCATCAGACTCAAAATGCTATGTCCTTGGTCAATGAAAAAGCAGCCATTTTAGTTAAAGATGTGCATGCCAAAGAAGAAATGATTGAAAAAGCGTTACAAATACTACGAAATGATTTGTTACAGAGCGATTTGAAAAACAATATTTTGCGACTTGGGAGACCTTATGCTTGTAAAGATATTGCGGATGAGATTCTACACGCTGCACAACCGATGTAACTGATGTAATTTATGTAATTTTTTAATCAAACCTCAATTATGAATATTCAACACAACCAGTTAATTCAAATGAAACCAAAAAAAGTTCAACCGATTCAAGGAATCCAACAATTGATTGACGAGCTGACTCGTCGTTGGAATGCGCATGACGCAGCCGCGCTTACTGAATTGTTCACGACAGACGCTCGTTTCACGGACGATGTGGGACAAATGGTCGTTGGTAGAACTCAAATTGAGCAGCTTTTTGACTATCCATTCCGTAAAATGTTGCGTCAAGCAGTGTTGACGGTGGATGAATTTGAAATTCAACCGATTTGCGATAATGCTGTGGTTGTCCATTTGCGATGGACGACGACGGGTAATTTATCGACGAGTGGGATGCCTTTACCGCCGCGTGACGGGGTAATGCAATTGGTTTTTCAAAAACAAAAAGATGGGATTTGGCAGGTTGCTTCAGGTATCAACAATAATTTGACGACTTCGAGCAATTATGCGACTTCGTTTCGCTACTCAGATGCCTTAGACATTTGGTAATTAATGATGAATGATAAATGATGAATGATGAGTTTTTGTAATTCATTATTCATCATTTATCATTCATCATTCATCATTTATTATAACTTATAAAAAAGGGAAAAGATTGGAAATCAACGACTTAAAAAAGATTTATTTTGTGGGTATTGGTGGTATCGGCATGAGTGCATTGGCGCGATATTTCATCGGCAGGGGCATCGAAGTACACGGTTACGATAAAACCGAGACGGATTTGACACGCAAACTCGCGGACGAAGGGATGCAAATTCATTATGAGGATAATATTACATTCATTCCAGAAAAAGTGGATTTGGTTATTTTCACGCCTGCCATTCCGAAAGATCATACGGAATTAAATTGGTTTCAAACGCATGGATACAAAATTTATAAGCGTTCGGAAGTTTTAGGCATGTTAAGTCGGGGTTCAAAAACGATTGCAGTAGCGGGTACGCATGGCAAAACGACGACTTCTTCTCTTGTAACACACATTTTACGGACGGGCGGCATTGATTGTACTGCTTTTTTGGGCGGGATTTCGCTGAGTTTGGGGAGTAATTTCATTCAAGGGAAAAGTGAATGGGTCGTTGTGGAGGCGGATGAATATGATAGATCTTTTTTACAATTGTCTCCTGACATCGCGTTGGTGATGTCGATGGACGCGGATCATTTGGATATTTATGAAAATAAGCAGAAAATGCACCGCGCTTACAATGATTTCATCCGAAAAACGAAGAATAATGGCAAAATTTTCAGAAAAGCAGGTTTGCCTTTGACGTTGAGCGCGGAGGAACATCGTCGATTGACTTTGGATAGTTTTGGGGTGGAACACGGCTCGTATCAAGCCAAAAATGTGCGCGTCAAGAATGGATTTTTTGTTTTTGACTTAAAAAGTCCGATTGAACATATTTCCGAAATCAAATTGGCGATGGCAGGATTACATAATGTGGAAAATGCAACCGCCGCGATTGCCGCCGCACAACAATTAGGCATCAAATCGAAGGCAATTAAACAAGCCCTTGAATCGTTTAAAGGCATCAAACGGCGTTTTGAAATCGTGTTTACGAGTCCAAAAACGAATTTTGTAGATGATTATGCGCATCATCCGACGGAATTACAAAGTGCTATACATGCAGCAAAATTATTATATCCAGAACAAAAAATATTGGGCATTTTTCAGCCGCACCTGTTTTCGCGGACGCGGGATTTCCAAGAAGGCTTTGCAGAAGCGTTAGATGAATTAGACGAATTACTTTTGATGGATATATATCCTGCCCGCGAATACCCGATAGAAGGCGTTACTTCCGACATTATTTTCAATAAAATGAAGTTGAAAACGAAACAATTGGTTACAAAAAGTAATTTGATGGCAGTATTTAAACAACGTTTTGAAGCAGGCGCGATGGAAAATACAGTTGTTTTGACCGTAGGCGCGGGCGATATCGATACATTTGTGCGTCCGATTCGTGATTTTTTGAGAGAACATATCCGCGTTCAAGCAGAGAAGGCGGTTTAACAAGCGGTCTAAGTTTATTAAAAAAAAGACCGTTTTAACAAAATAAAATACATGTTTGTTATTGATTAACAATTTTTTATACATTAAAAAATAAGTACCCCTGTGTATTTCGATTCACGATTATAAAAAAAATATTATATTTTTTTTGCAATCCTTTGACTAAAACGAAACTTTACGACAATGACCGCGTTTGAATCGTCAAATGTTGAATGATTTAAATCACATCAATCGGCGTACTGGGGAAAACTTTTAGGATTGGAACAGTAGGATGACAGAGCAAAAAACTTTCAGACCCGATAAGCGAAAAATATTTTGGACAGTTGCAGCCGTGACCACAGTGGTCGTCGCGTTTCTTGGCTCGTGGTGGCGTAAAAGTAACCCTGTTAAAGATATTGCCGTGTCGATAGCGCATCTACCTGATGGCAACGATTTAATTAAAGAAAAAGACATTAAAAATCTCGTCGAACGGGCTTTTGATTTTAGAATCACGGCGGCAACCATGCAGCAAGTGGATGTGCAACGTGTGGAACGCGTCTTGGAACAAGACCCGTTTATACAAAATGCAGAGGCTTTTTTTGATATAGGTAATCGTTTGAATGTCAGGGTGCAACAGCGGATTCCGATACTTAGAATCTTGGATGATAATGGTGCGAATTATTATTTGGACGAAGCGGGTGTGAAAATTCCTGCCTCTAAATATTTTTCGGTGCGTGTGCCCGTAGCGACAGGGGCGATTCCGCCCCATATTCCAGATTTTCAGAAAAAACAAAAATATTTATTGAAAGATTTGTTTTTTTTAACACAAAGGTTGTCAAAAGATAAATTTTTTGCGTCTAATATTCAACAAATTCATGTGGGAACGGGCGGTGATTTTATTTTGATTCCTTTAATTGGCGACCATAAAATTGTTTTGGGCAACCTTGATGATTTGGAAGATAAATTGCAACGCGTGAAGATTTTTTATCAAGAAGCGATTCCGTATGAAGGTTGGAAAAAATACGGCATTATTAATGTCAAATACAAAGGACAAGTGGTTTGTAAAAAACGATAAGAAATGGTGAATGGTGAATGATAAATGATGAATGAAAAATGATGAATTCTTATGGGATTTTAAATTAAACAATCTGTTTTTGTTGAAAATTAATTGTTTTGAAATTGAAAAATACATAAATAGGTATAAAATAAATGTTTGTTTTAAAAATGTCTTAAAAAGTGATGAAAAAATATAACTTGTAACTGTCGATTAGCTAATCGATTTCAAATATTCAAACTATGTATTCAAATATTTGAAATAACAAATAAAAAGTTTCAATTAAAATAATGAAATAA
>JBDKKX010000259.1:0-7845 GCA_039795795.1 Bacteroidota bacterium
AAACTAACGGAATGGGCGGTATTTCAGCCGTAATCACAATTCGTGCATTTAAAATATCGGGATATTGGACTACATAAGATAACGAAAATAGCACAATAATGAAAAGGAAAATAAAACTGGAGCTCACTTGAATGAGCCGATGAGGAGGTCGTGAAAGGACTTCGCGCACTTGTTCCCCGTAGATGTCCAAATTTTCAATAGAAACATGATTTTTATTCATTTTTTTTGTTTTAATCGCCTAATTCTAACTGATTTTTGACAAGTGTGTAATACAAAGCCCGCTTACTCACTAATTCTTGGTGTCCCCTGTTCTGCGATGCAGCCCTTATCTAATACCACAATATGGTCTGCATTTTTAACCGTACTCAGTCTATGGGCAACCACTATAACCGTTTTGTTTTTAAAGAATAAATTTAATTTTTCCATAATACCTTTTTCATTATTGGCATCTAAAGCACTGGTCGCCTCGTCTAAAAAAATATAAGATGGATTTTTATAAACAGCTCGCGCTATTAAAATACGTTGTCGCTGTCCGCCGCTAATACCAAGACCACTGGAACCAATCCGAGTATTGTATCCTGTAGGAATGTCGTCAATCCAATCGGTTAGATGTGCCACCTCACTGGCATAGCCTAATTTTTGTTTATCTATAATGCCTTCGGAATCCGACTCAGTAATATTCCTTACAATGGAATCTGCAAAAACATAACCGTCTTGCATCACACAACCGCATTCGGAACGCCAAAAACGGGGACTTATCGTTTTTAAAGGCGTTTTACCCACATAAATATTACCTTCTGTCGGAGACATGAATTGAAGTAAAAGTTTAATTAAAGTCGTTTTACCACTGCCGCTTGCACCCACAATAGCGGTCGTCTTGCCCGCAGGAATCTCTAAATTAAGGTCATTTAAGACCCATGGAGCCGATTTACTTCCGTAACGAAAATTCAAATGACGGATGAAAATACTTTGATCTTTAGGCAATGCTTGTAAAAAAGTCTCTTGTATCGGTTCTTCATCGGCTTTGGTGTAAATTTCATTGAGCCGATCTAAACTAATTTTCGCATCTTGGGTCATTTGAACGAAATGGATAAAGTTCGATATTGGTAAATTTAATTGCCCGATAATGTATTGTATAGACAGCATCGTTCCAAGGGACATTTGCCCTTGAATCACCGCTTTTGCCGTAAAAAAGGTAATCAAAATATTTTTTAATTCGTTTAAAAAAGCACCACCCATATTCTGGGTTTGCGCTAATGCTAAACCTTTTATAGAAATCCGAAAAAGCCGAATTTGAATAGACTCCCATTCCCAACGTCGTCTTTTTTCAGAACCATTTAATCTAATTTCTTGCATCCCATTGATAAGTTGCAAGGTGCTACTTTGATTTCCTGCGGCTTGGTCAAAACGCCGATAATCTATTTCAGCGCGCTTTTTAAGAAAAACCAACGACCAAATCACTTGAATGAGGGCACTTATCGCAAAAATTATAAATACCCGCCCATTAAAGTAAGCCAAAACACCTCCAAAAATAACCAGATTGAAAAAGGAAAATAAAGTATTTAGGGTGTTATTCGATAAAAAGGATTCAATCCGTGAATTATCTTGAATCCTTTGCATAATATCTCCTGTATTTTTGGTATCAAAGAAACTAATAGAAATCGTCATCAATTTTGCTAAAAAGTGAGTCAGCAACCGAATTTGAATCCGACTTGTCGTATGTAATAATAACCAGCCTCGAACGATTTGTACACTTATCTCTGATAAAAATAAAACCAATTGCGCCATTAAAATCAAATAAATAAAAGACAAATTTTGAAAGTTCACGCCATAGTCAATCGTGGATTGCATTAAAAAGGGCAAGGTAAACTGAATGCAACTGCTCACTAATAAACCGATTACTAATTGAATAATAATTTTTTTGTAAGGCGCGAAATAGGCAAATAAGTAACTTAATCGGCGTTTTGAGCCTACAACTTCATGACTTGCTTCCAGTTCAAAAAAAAGTGGAGTCGGTTCTAAAACTAAGACAATGCCTTCGTCGGAAGCTGCATTATAATTTTTTTTACTAAACCAGCCCTGTAAAAAAGCATCTTTGGAATACGATAATAACCCATACGCTGGGTCTGCTACTTGAATTTCCCAATCCGTGATAGGTTGTTTGAGTATTTTTGCCCCTATAGACTGCTTCGGTTTCATTTTTGTGACCACAATAAAATGCCTTTGTTTCCAATAAACAATACACGGTAAGGGAATATCTTGTGCTAACATCTCAAAAGAAGCAGCAAGCGACAGGGTTTGAAGCCCAATCAATTCTGCAGCTTCTGCAAGTCCAGCAACAGATACACCATTGCGATTAATGCTGGTTTTATCTCGTAAAAAATCTTGTGCATATATTTTGCCGTAATAATGAGCAACCATGCGCAGACAAGTTGGACCGCAATCCATTGCGTCCAACTGTCTATAAAAAGGAAATGAAGCCATAAAGCGTGTTGTGTTGTGTTGTGCTTGCTAATCTGTTAAATAATCGGAATAGTTCACTTTTAAAGTGGCTTTTAAATCTGGCATCGTGCCATAAGGTTTTTGTTCTTGTAAGGGCCATGCAGTATAAATTTTTTCAACGTTTAATCGTTTATCCTGTATCAGTTTGCAAACAGAATAGGCTCGTTTATCTTGATGATACACGCCTTTTGAAGGAAACAAAACTAAATCCCCTACGAAAAGTATTTTTTGGAGCGGAAAATAAAAGTATAAAAACTCTTGAACATGACCTGTTTGCTCGCCTTGCTCATATATAACAACCTCATTTTTAGAATCTTTTACAACGAACGAGTCTTTCAACGCAACTAATTGAGTCTGTAATTTATGAACTTGGACTTCATTTTCTTTTTGTAAGGCATGGGTTGATTTGAGTAATTTTTCAAAAAATGGAACATTCGACGCAGTAGTAATAAGGGGTATTTTTTCTTGGACAAACGCGCCAAAGCCCCCTGCATGATCGGGATGATGATGACTTAAAGCCGCATATTTGATGACTTGGTTTGGGAATTTTTGTTTGATTAATTGGATGACTTGTTGACACGTTCGCGTATCCGATGGTGCTTCAAATAAAACAACTCCGTCTTTAAATTCAGCCAAAAGCATTTTATTATCCAAATGGTTTAGTGCGATAAGCCATAAATGCTGTCCTATCTTTTCAAAGGTTATATCAAGCGGGATTGCCGATTGAAGCATAGAGGTGCGGATATTTTCCAAAAAGGCAACTTTCTTTTCCGTATAAATCGTGGATTGATAGGGCATTAAGAAAAAGGGATTGCTTTTCAAGGAAGGAATCGCATTTACTTTTAATTGCAAACCGTCTATAAACACATGCTGTGCATCCTCCGAAAAAGTAATGTTTTTTTTGACTACTCCCTTGTAAGGCGTTGTTACAAAACCTAAATTGGGTAAATAAACAATGCCATCCGCATCTGTAAAAACAGAAAGGGATGGATTTCGCAACTCTTTAGACAAATATCCATATAAAATTTGGTCTAAAGACATGAAATGATTAACGTTATTTTTCAAACTTCTAAAATAATAAAATAACGATGGTTCTGTAAAGATTGCATCATTCTCAAAATCCAATTTATCAAACCATTGAGGTTCCTGTTGCCAGATGGATGTTTTGACAATATCCGCTAATTCTAACTTACCTTGTTCGATTTGGGATAAATTGACTTCAAAATCTAAAACTTTCATACCTTTTTAGTAATTTTTGAGTTCTGCACGAATGAATGTGCCAAAATTTTCTTTCTTTACATTGAATTTTTTTTCGATCATTTTATAAAAATCGGCATCGCTGCTCCCTGCTTTAAGCAATTCAAATAGCCCATCCATTCCTTCTTTTTCATAAATTTTCTTACAAATCAAACCGCCAATGACGTATGGATATTCGGTTGTGTATTCACCATTCGGGACACTACTTAGCTTCGATATATCATTCAATAATTCTTCGTCGTGTTGGTCGAGATATATTTTTAATTTTTTAAGGTGCCATTCTAGAAGATAACCCCTACTGCCCCCAAAGAAGGTTGCAATACCTTCTTTAAACCAGTAATGGCAAGGCAAATCATTTTTTTGCTCTATCTCATATAAATATAAATGAACAACCTCATGGGGATAATATTCGGTTGCATTACCCGCAAAAATGACCTGTTGTACAGGGTCTGTAAATGCTCCAGATGTTGAATATACATATTGTTCGGGTAAAAAATCACATCCTGCCAAATAATAACTTTCAATAGAGTTTGCGCAAACAAAATATTTAAAACTTAAAGGCGATAATCGAAATACTTTAGCAATAGCGGTATTAAAACTATCCATTCGGATACCATTGGTTTCATTGAATACGTGTGTTTTTGCAAAAAAATAACGACACTTGCCTATTTGTTTCGTATTCCATTGATTGGCATACCATTGAGGAGAACACATAAATTTAAATTCATTTTTATCTTGAACAACATATACGGTTAGAATATTATCTAATTCTATTTTTTGGGTTTTTGTATTCATATATGAAAACATCGTTTTTAAGGCATAGGTATCTCGTGCAACAGGGTATAATCCAATGACAGTCACTTGGGACTGGGAAGCATTTTTTTTGATGTCTCTCAAAAAACCAAGAAATCTATTGGGATAGGGAAATAAATCCGTTGTTAACCAATTACGAAGCATTTCCGTATCTTGAAAATCGCTTAAATGATTTCGATTGAGTAACATTTCCCATTGAATCAATATTTTTTTGGAATTGCTATCTTCTTTATGAATCACATTATAATTCACTTGAAAATTAATTTTTGTGGCTTCTAAATCTTTTTGCTGCGCCTTACAAGCTAAAAATGAGAATATTGTAATTAAAAACAATGTATAGATTTTCATAAAAAATTATTTTTAAGTATGGTTGCTTTAGCTCATTTAAGTTGACATATATGAAGTACGGTCGAAAGTGTTCTATAATATTGAAAATCATTTTTTTTAAACACTTTTGACCGTAATTCACTTGTTAATTCAATGGATTTAGAATAAAAAGGCTCAATAAATCAAAATAATATACGTTGATTAATTCCCTCTTCTTGAAGGCACTCTTGTCGGATCACCACCACAGCCATCAATTGGCTTCTGGATTTGGTGACAGCCACTTTCCTCTCCACCCATGTAAAGTTCCGTATTTTGGATAACAGCAGCAGCAGATTTTGCTTTTAAGTCTGCTAATGATAATCTTTTTGTCATTGTTTACAAATTTAAAATTGAATACCTACTTTTTTTGAACTGCTCTTTTCAGGAAACAGGCAGGGTTTTCAGCATCGCCCTCTTAAAAGTAGTAAGAAGTTCTTTTATGAATGCTTTAATTTAATAAAAGCATTTTCAAATTATAATTGATTTTTTTATTAAAATTATCAACTATTTATTAAAATTAAACCATCCCTAAAAGAACCTCTCACTATTTTGCCTAATTATTCCGCATTAGATTTCGTTAACACTAACGATGTATAATGGCTGTCCCGTCTCTTTCCATTTCAGCAGGTTTTTTAACAATGTTGTAGTGGCATCCACTTTCCTCACCACCCATATAAATTTCGGTATTTTGGATAACGGAAGCCGTTGCCTTTGCTTTCAAGTCTGCTAATGATAATCTCTTTGTCATTGCTTTTAAATTTAAAACATGGTGCTTACTCTCTTTTTTAGTGCCTCTCCGAAGGAGCAGGCAGGGTTTTCAGCAGAATCCCTAAGTGTCAAACTCGAAATCAGCATTGCCGGCAAAATCGCTGAATTCGTTGTTTGCTAACCTGTTGCAAAGGTGCGAGGTGCCAAGACAAGAATTTTGTCTTGGCGAAAAAAAAGAAAAAATATTTTTTCCACCATGCAATTTTCGAGCATCTGCGGGTTTGATTTTGATGGAAAAGAAATAGACTTCCAATTCACATTCGTAATAATACGTTTGCGTGTCCCGACAATACGCAATCGGTAAATCCTTGTGCTTTAAAATTTTAATCAAGTTTTTAATGGTACCGATGGATACTTGAAACCTTGCAGCCAATTGTTCCGGCGTGCCTGTTGCTTTCCGCTTAATAAGGTGATGAAGCCGTTCCAATGCTTCAATTTGTTCCATGAAAGACATGTTTTGGTCTGAATTTAAAATAATTTATAAAATAAGGTTTTTTTGTACATAAGGCTCGGTTTCTACACATCCATTTGAAGGTAAAAATAAAAAAGGCATCGTAAAATCAAAGCATTCAAATCATTCAGAATACTGGGTCATAATAAGAAATTTTAAAATAGATAAGGCTAAATTTTAAGTTGCCTTGTGAAATAGTTGTTTTAATTTGTTTATAAATTAGAAAAATTGAAGGTAACACACACGCATGAGTTTATAATGATTCGTAATCCGAATTGGATTGATTTAAAGTACGCACATATATAATCCAAAAATAGAACATTTGATTCACATTTACAGTAGATTTCAACATTTTTTCAAAAAAATCAGTATTATATAGTTTTGTAATCCTCTTGGATGATGAGCGTTTATAGTATCTATTTGCCCTAAACCCTTTCCATTTTTGAATGTTTGCAGGACATATTTGCCCTTAATTTCGTTTCTGAGGAGTGAATTTTGTAACCAGCTTGCCTCTATTCCATTCGTACAAATCCAGCTTGTCCACCGCTAAAATCCCAAATGGAAACGTAACTCATTGAAAAGTAGCCCGTTCATACTTATTTATATATAAAAAATTACCGAGAACGATGGCACTGACGCAACTCCCCGCAGTCGAGCCTTTGCGTTGGGGTTTGCGGGGAGTTGCCGCGCAGTGCTTTTGTTCGCAACAGTATTTTTAAATATTATTACCAACCCAATTGAAAACAGGGACTTTTCATTCCTCCGATTGGGCTTTTAATTGGCAACCACATCAAAAAAAAGTTCGTATTCGGCGGTATCATCTTTAATCGGGATGCTAAAATGATATCGAATTCGCTCAAACGTTTTCCGATCGGCTTTCAAATAGGCTTGAATCTCTTCCCGTTCTAAGGGATACAACTCTTTATTGATGATACAACCCCTGCCTGCGGTTCGGTTGAACAACGAGGTGGTGGCTAATTTATCTGTAAACTTCAATACCTTTTGCGCATCGGAGGACAAAACCGCACTTTCTTGGGAATTCGTCGGTGTCACAATCGTATTCGGAGTCGTATTTGGCGTACTCGAATCCCGTTGCGGTTGATTTTTCGAGAACAACCGATTCACATCGGGTAAGAGGTCTCTGCTGGTTCCATAGACCCCGCCCAAAAATCTTTGGTTTTTTGCGATTGGTCCTGCTGCAAAATGGCACAAAATAAATTAACATCTTCGGCATTTTTGCCTGTGAATGCCAGAGCATTGGTCGCATAATAGCTGCCGACCTGAAGTTTGTAATTCATCGAATCTAAGGGCAAGGTCTCCGTATCCCGTAATTTGGTATCTGCAGAATAACCCATGACATAAATCGTAATCTCATCGCCTTTGGACGATTTACTTTTGAGACAACGGATTCCTTTGTATCGAATTTTATACGTTGCGTCCTGCGGTGAATTTTGAGGTATTGGATTGGGCATTTGTGCGTCTAAAGAACTTGCAACTAAACTCAACCCAACCATCCATAGTTTTAATTTCATAGTGTTGCTTTATTTATAAGTAGTTTGACTCTTTGTGATAAAAATTGAATCATTATGGGTAAGAAACGCATTCCTATTTTAAGCATAGAACAAGTTAAAGAATTAACTCATTTATATGTCAATGGCGCGAGTCATAAAGTACGTCAAAATGCCCAC
>JBDKKX010000260.1:0-7838 GCA_039795795.1 Bacteroidota bacterium
CACAGTGGAATTTGGATTAAATAGGATTTTTTTGGATTAAATGGGATTGATTTTTAAGATTTTTAGGATAAATCCTAAAAATCTTAAAAATCAATCCCATTTAATCCAAAAAAAATCCTATTTAATCCGAATTCCAGCGCACTACTTAAAATTTAAAACGCTTATAAAACCCTGTTTTGTAAAATATATAGCTTTTTAGATGTGTTTTTGTTTGTGAGTTTAGAAAAAAGAGGTATCTTTGAGCGCGTTTGGCAACTTTGAAAACTAAAAGTTAAAAAATTCAAAACGTTAGTGATGATGAAAAGTTGTTTTTTTGAAAATAAGTCATTGATTATCATTATAGTAGAATAATTTTTTGTCATACATTAACTCTTATGCGACAATGAATTTGCACGAATATCAAGGTAAAGCTTTGTTGAAAAGCTACGGCGTTAAAATCCAAGAAGGCTTTGTGGCGAATACGCCCGAAGAAGCATACGAAGCAGCAGTGCGGTTGCGCGATGAGCGTAAATCGGGTTGGTGTGTGGTAAAGGCTCAAATCCATGCAGGCGGGCGCGGAAAAGGCGGCGGCGTGAAATTGGCAAAAAGCCCAGAACTCGCCAAAGAATTGGCTTCCAAAATTATTGGAATGCAGTTGATTACGCCTCAAACGCCTCCTGCGGGCAAGTTGGTGCGCAAAGTGTTGGTTGCGGAGGATGTGTATGCACCTGGACCGTCACAACATAAAGAGTTGTATATCAGCATTTTAACGGACCGTACGTCTAAACGCAATGTCATTATTTACTCCACAGAGGGCGGGATGGACATTGAAAAGGTGGCGGAAGAAACGCCTCATTTGGTTCACAGCGCGTTTATTGACCCGTTAGTTGGGCTGCAATCGTACCAAATTAGCCAAATTTGTTTCAATTTGGGCTTGTCTGGGTTGGCGTTTAAGGAAATGTCTCAATTTATTTCGGCATTGTACAAAGCATTTATTGGTAGCGATGCGAGTTTATTTGAAATCAACCCTTGTTTGAAAACGAGTCAAGATACGGTGATTGCGGTGGATGCGAAGGTCTCGATTGACGATAATGCGTTATATCGGCACCCCGATTTGGAGGCGATGCGCGATAAAGACGAGGAAGACCCGACGGAAGTTTTAGCCGCAGAGTCGGATTTGAATTATGTGAAATTGGATGGAAACGTCGGTTGCATGGTGAATGGCGCGGGTTTGGCGATGGCGACGATGGATGTGATTAAATTGTCGGGTGGTGAACCTGCGAATTTTTTGGACGTTGGCGGTACGGCAAATGCAGAAAGGGTTGAAAAAGCATTCCGAATTATTTTGAGTGACCCGAATGTGAAGGCAATTTTGATTAATATTTTTGGGGGCATCGTTCGTTGTGACCGTGTGGCGCAAGGTGTGATTGACGCTTATAAAAATATGGGTACGATTCATGTGCCGATTATCGTGCGTTTGCAGGGGACGAATGCAGATATTGCGAAAAAAATGATTGATGAATCGGGATTGAAGGTTCGTTCGGCGATATTATTGAAAGAAGCGGCAGAAGCGGTGGCAGCTGTTTTAAAATAATTTGTCCTTATATTTTGATTTCAAAAAAAACGTGTGTTATCTTGAGAGATAGCACACGTTTTTTTTGAATATTTGAAAATAAAATGCTGGGTTCGCTAAAAAGGAGTATCTTTAATTTCCATTAACTCAATTTTAGGAATCATCTTCGTTAAACAAACATGACGATTAAAAGTATTTTAAACAATTTGCTTGAAAAGGCTGTCATAGACGCGCCGCAGCGAGATGCTACTCAAACTTATTTAGAAAATCGACCTCTTTCCGTCCATTCAGAGTTGCGCTTGCTGTTATTTGCAGGCATTAGCTTTTTTTGTTCGGGTCTTGGCATGTTGATTTATAAACATATTGATACCATTGGGCATCAAGTCATTATCGCATTTATTGCGCTTGTAACGCTTGCCTGCGGCGCGTATGCGTATCTCAAACGACAACCTTATTCCGATAATGCGATTCAAAATCCCGATACTTTTGGGGATTACGCATTATTGCTTAGTTGTATGACTTTTTTGATTTTAGAAGGTTATTTGCAATATCAGTATCAAATTTTTGGTACGCGCTATGGTTGGGCAGCGTTAATTCCAACCATTTTGTTTTTTTTAGCCGCCTATCGCTTTGACCACAAGGGCGTTTTGACGATGGCAATGACTGCTTTAGCGACTTGGGCGGGATTGACGATTACGCCTTTCGATTTATTGAAAAATGATTTTTCAAACTTGCATTTAGTTTGGTCGGGCATCGGAATTGGAACACTTTTGATTGCTATTGGCTATTTTTCCGAAATAAAAAATATAAAAGCGCATTTTAGTTACTCTTATTACATGCTTGGCGGTAATTTGGCGGTTATTGCAAGTTTGGCGGGTAGTTTCAATCATACGAAATTATTCTGGTTGATAATGATGACTTTATGTATCGCATTTATTTTGTATGCCCGAAAAACAGGTTCGCATTTATTTTTGCTGATGGGCGTGATTTATAGTTACATAGGCACAACTTACATTTTGGTAGATGCCATGCATAGCGGCTGGTTTTTTATTTATTATGGATTATTTTCCTGTCTTGGAGTCGTATTATTTTTAACGTATTATAAAAAAATACTCAACATTAAATCCTAAAACGGTATAAAACAATGTATAATAAATTTTTTGTTAAAAATTTACAAATTCAAGAAGGCGCGGAAACCTTACATTCCGAAGGTTTATTAAATGATGAACAATTGCAAATGACTCAAAATGAGTTTCCATCGCATTTTTATCACGCCAATATTTTTGTCAAAATCGGTTTATTTCTTTTTACCATTTTGGTTTTAATCTTTGTTCAAGGGCTGTTTTTTATGTTCGTCGCAGAACTTTTGTTTCGTTCACAGGATCATATCTGGGGAAGTTTTCAATTCATTATATCGATAATCATGTTTTTTATGATAGAAAATGCTGCTTTTTTTCAAAATAGAAAATTTTATCGTTCTGGAACGGATAATGCTTTGATTTATGCAGCTTGTCTTTCACTGATTTGCAGCCTGATAATGATTTTTAAACTTTCCAATGATAGTTTAATTGCGGTCAGCATGGCAGGTTGTATTACAGGGATTGCGGCACGACGATATGGCGATATGTTTTTAAGTGTGGTCACATGCCTATTATTAAATAGTTTGTTATTTTTGATTTTAATCAAATTTCCGTTTGGAAAAGCGATTTTGCCTTTTGCGACAATGCTTTATTGGGCGATTGTTGGATATTTGTCCAGAAATTTAAAACAAAAAGAGGATTATTATTACTGGCATGATGCTGCCGATGTGATGGAAACGGTTGCATTACTTGGTTTTTATGCGGGTGGGAATTATTGGGTGGTACGCGAATGCAGCGCGAGTTTAGAACACAAATATCCTTCGGTTCAAATTCCTTTTGCAGCCTTATTTTACCTTTTTATGGTGCTTATTCCGATACTTTATTTTTATGCTGCACATCGTTTTAAAGAACGTAAGTTTCTGATAATATCTTTATTATGTATTGTTTTTTCAATTATAACTTATAGAACTTATCACGCTGTTGCACCATTGGAAATTGCTTTAACGATAAGTGGCGCGTTGTTAATTGGATTATCTATTTTTTTAATTCAAAAATTAAAAACGCCTCAATATGGTTTTTCAGATGAGCCAAGTGCTGCTAAAAATAGTTTGTTGGAAACATTGATTACCAGTCAAATTTTAAAAAACCACAACACTATTGAGCCGACAGGGGTGCCATTTGGAGGCGGAGATACAGGTGGGGGAGGAGCAAGTAATGCATTTTAAAACACATAGTTGCATAGGTTACATAGAGCCTTTATGTAATATATGCAACTATGTAATCTATGTAACCTATGCAACTATGTGTTTTAAAAACGGCTGCCTTGTGGACAAGGCAGCCGTCGGTTTAATGAAGTTCAAGAACAGTTAAATTTTTAATATTGGGGTTTAATAAATTAATTCAAATTGTTTTGTGAATTCAAATATTATTATATATAATTTGTTTTAAATCGGTTTTTTTAAAGAACTTGCAGCGAATTTGACTCCGACTGCAAGTTGTGGCTGTGATGTAGAATTACTCGTGTTGTTTTTTGCTCCTTTTAGATGCAACAGTTTGTTTGGATATTTTTTTGTACTTGGTTGAAATTAAAAATTGCTTTCAAATGATTTTTTACACAAATCTTACAATCGAATAAACTGTTTAACAGAAAATTTAGTTTCCCGATTATTGTGTTTGACAAAAACTTAACTTTTTCTTTCGAGTTGTTTAACATATCGACGGTTTTATATTTGATTCTAATAGATTGATAATCAATTGATTAGAAAAATAGATGACCTGTATGTAACATATCGCCATAAATTTTTTACAAACCATCTTGCTATAACATAGTAGAATTACTATTTTTGCGCTTAATTACCCTTTAATCAACAAATAAATGAGAAGTATTTTAATTTGTTGCGCGGCGATGTTAGCAATGACCGCGTGTAAAGAAACGCCGAAAAAGAAAGTGGATAATGGCATGCAGGAGGTTCAGATAGACCCTAAATTGAATAATGCAGATATTATTCGCAATCCTGTAACGGCAAGTCAGCCGATTGACACCAATAATGTGGCAAAAATCGCGTTTGAGGTGCGAGAAATTGATTTTGGAACAGTACCAGAAGGTACTTTGGTGAAAAAATCGTTTACATTCACTAATAATGGCAAAGTGCCTTTGTTGATAACAAGTGCTTCGTCTTCTTGTGGCTGCACAGTGCCTACTTTTAACAAATCGCCGATTGCGGTTGGCGCGAGTGATGCGATTCAAGTGCAATTTGATACGAAAGGTAAGCAAAATTTTCAAGAAAAAATTGTAACCATTACAGCGAATACTTTACCCTCGAATGTAATGGTCAGTTTAAAAGGGACAGTTACGCCGAAATCAAAGTAGAATTTGTAAGAGCGAATTGGAACACGGATGACGCGGGTTTTGTGGATTTACGCGGATTTTTGAATTTTTTTTGGATTTTAAGCCTAAATTCCCAAAAAAATCCGTGTAAATTCGCAAAAATCCGCGTCATCCGTGTTCCAATTCGCATCGTAATTTTTCGTCACGTACTAAGATAGAAAATACTAAATATTGTTTTTCCATAATTTCTTGCAGTCTGGAAATGAGGATGTTGTGTAAAATCGTGGTGCGGATTGTGTTCTAATACGAACCAACCTTCTGGTTTTAACAAACTACGTTCAAATATTTTATCTGGAATAGTATCCAACGTCCCTAAGCCATAAGGCGGTCCTGCAAAAATATAATCATATTTTTCATTCGTTTTTTCGATAAAGCGAAATACATCCGAAGGAATTATCCGCAAATGCGGTTCGATTTTCAACAATTGTGCTGTTTTTCGGACAAAATCAATCGCAGGCGCATGTCTATCCACATACGTCACATCCGTACTGCCGCGTGAAATAAATTCATACGTGTGATTCCCAGTCCCGCCAAACAAATCCAAAACTTTCAAATCCTCAAAATCAAATTGATTGCTTAAAATATTAAACAAGCCTTCTTTCGCAAAATCGGTGGTTGGACGAGTGGGCCAATTGTCTGCGGGTGGATTAAAACGACGACCTTTAAATTTTCCGCTTATAATGCGCATTTTAATTTTTTTATATAAAATATTCTAAATCCATGTTTTAGCTCAAAACATTCAAAGAAAATAAATCAAAATAAGTATGAGAAAGGATTTCTCTAAATTGATTTCCAAATTTGAAATAATTCGGCGCAGGTATAAAACCAATATATCGAATATACCGATATAAATATTTACAAATATCCGAATCTTCTGTAATCGCTCCCGTCATCATCAACGGGATTTCATCAGGGTCAAGTTCAAATTGGTTGAAAATCAACATGACAAAATATATCAAATCTTTATGCGTCCGAAATGTAAACCCATTATTAAAAATCAATTTATCATCGTGGAAAACAAACAATTGAACACGGCTATCTCGCACATTTATAAACACGCGGTGTCCCGATTGCACACCAGTCAATCGCCGATAGCCTTCTATCAACGCCGAATACGCATGATAAATCCGAATACTTGGAAAATAGACTTGAATAATATTAACTACCGTATCATCAACAGGATACACATTAATTAAATTCAATTGTGCTAATTCATCCGCATCGAAACGCTCATACATATTCGTTGGCGCAATGTTTTGAAAATACTTTGCTTTATCTTTTTCTTGATACAGTTCCGTTGGAATCAACGTTGCAGGCGAAGCACTCATCGCTACTTTAACCGAGCGATAGGGTAGGCGCAAATAAGGATCTTCTTGAAAAATTTTCCTCAACTGTCGGTGAAAAAAGGCTTGTTTAGAAGCCTTTTCGACGGTATCGAATTGATAGGAACGCAGTGCCAATACATTCATTGAATCATCATTAACCATATAGCAAACTCCGTCCATTCCCATCAGCAGGTTTAGAGAATACCTGTCGGTGGCGTTGATGGAAAACGCATATTCCACAATATCTGGATGTATCTGACTCATTCAAGGGATAATATTATTAAAAAATTTACAGTCTAACCGACGTTTAATTGTCCTTCGTACTTCGCGCCTTCTTCTACTTTCAATTGACGCGCCTTAATTTCTCCCTTGATATGAGAAGAATCCAATAAGTGTAAAGTGTCTTGAATGACCACTTTACCTTCAATTCTGCCTCGAATCGCTGCTGTGGCAGCACTAATATTGCCTTTTATAAATCCTCCTGCATCCATGACTAAACGTTTATCACAAGTCACTTCTCCGCGAATCGTGCCGTCGATACGCATATTTTCACTTGTAACGACTTTACCTTCAATAACCGTACCCTTGGCAATAACGCAGGTCAATGCCAACTCCTGTGCAGGCAAGGCAGCACCTGTATTTTGGGTTTGATTTTTATTATCTCTTGAACCGAACATTCTTTTTTATGTTTTAAACAAAATTAAAATTCTTTTTCACTGCTTTTTCAACTGTAAAAGTAATTCATTTACAGAGACAAATTGCATTTTGTTTGTTTTTTTCAAAAAAAAGTTACGGCAAAAGACATTCCATTTTACCCATTACAAGGTAATTCGGATGGATTTAAATCCTAAAATCAAACCCAATAAGGATAAACATACTTTTGTTAGAAATATTTTTACACATAATTAATTGAAAATCAATATATTATGTGTAAAAATGTTTCTAATACATATATTATACATTAGAACCTGTTACTTTAGACAATTGCCAAGCTAACAATGCAAATGCTATCACAATACCAATTCCAACATAAATCCAATTGGTATTTTTTTGTTGTACATTTGCGCCATCAACCGCCGTGTCAGTCAACCGCCGTTTTTCCACTTCATCCGCGAGTTGCAATAACGACCCATGAATGTGAGAAAAATCCCCACTGAACGCAACAGTTCGCCGTTGGTCAATGAATTGCGACTCCAGCAATAACGCTTGAGTGTACATACTATAATCGGTCAATTTGACCGTTGACTGCACCAGCCGCAAGGCTTCAATGGTACGTCCTTCGGAGATTAACGTCCGGATTTGTTGTTTAAAGCTCATCAGTATGTTTTGTCTTGGTAATCAGAATGTTTTTTTATGTGAATTATTTTTACTAACATTGCGCCCGGTTTTTCGATGGTAATCGGATTTACAATTTATTAACAAAATAATTATGCCGAATTTGCAAAAAAGCCTTTCTGAAGTCATTATTTTAGCAATTGAATCCAGTTGCGATG
>JBDKKX010000261.1:0-7791 GCA_039795795.1 Bacteroidota bacterium
TCAGGATTTGACGATTATGGATGCGTGTTTGGAAGCGGGGGTTCATTATTTGGACACTGCCAATTATGAACCGAAAGAAGTGGCTAAATTTGAATATGCTTGGCAATGGGCGTATCAAGACCGTTTTAAAAAAGCGGGTTTAATGGCAGTTTTGGGTTGTGGGTTCGACCCGGGCGTGACGAATGTTTATACGGCGTACGCGGCGAAACATCATTTTGACGAAATTCATTATTTGGACATTGTGGATGCGAATGCGGGTTCGCATGGGAAGGCGTTTGCGACGAATTTCAATCCTGAAATCAATATTCGGGAGATTACTCAAAACGGAAAGTTTTATGAAAATGGGAATTGGGTTGAAATCCCGCCGCATTCGGTGATGAAACCGTTGAATTATCCTGAAGTGGGTCCGAAAAATTCATATATTATTTTCCATGAAGAGTTGGAATCGTTGGTGAAGCATTTCCCGACCTTGAAACGCGCTCGTTTTTGGATGACTTTTGGCGATGAATATTTGACGCATTTGCGCGTGATTCAAAATATCGGGATGGCGGGCATTGAACCCATTGATTTTAAAGGTAAAAAAATCATTCCTTTAGAATTTTTGAAGGCGGTTTTGCCGAATCCGGGGGATTTGGGCGAAAATTATACTGGTTTTACGTCGATTGGGTGCCGAATTCGGGGTATCAAGAACGGCAAGGAACAGACCTATTATGTCTATAACAATTGCAGCCACAAGGCGGCGTATGACGAAACGGGTACGCAAGGCGTGAGTTATACGACGGGCGTGCCTGCGATGATTGGCGCGATGATGATGTTGACGGGCGAATGGACGGGCGCGGGGGTTTGGAATATTGAACAATTGAATCCAGATCCGTTTATGAAAAAGTTAAATGAGTACGGATTGCCTTGGCACGAGTTACATAATGTGGATTTAGAATTATAAAATTAATTCATTATCAATGATTTACATCTGATAAGTAGTTAAATTTTACATTAAATTTTGCGCCCCAAATTGCGTCAATTTTCCAAATTGACGCAATTTTTTCACGATAGTTTATTTTTATTCCATTACTTAATTAATTAAAATATATCAGATGTAAATCAAATTGTATTTCACCATTACAAAACAAATTGTATTTTAATAATGGCGTAATTTCTAAAATAATCGTATCTTAGCGGCTTAAATCAGCCATACAATGAAAGAAAAACAATTCTATTTTATTGATAATCAACCTATTATGTCAATTGAGGCATCTAAAATCGATTTTCGACCCGATCCGATTTTACATGAAATTCCATTTCCTGCTGTTCCTCAACCGAAATTCAAATTCATAGATTTATTTGCAGGCATTGGCGGTTTTAGGATTGCCATGCAAAATTTAGGTGGGCAATGTGTGTTTACCTCTGAAATAGACAAATATGCTCAAAAAACATATCAAGCTAATTTTGGAGAAATACCGAAGGGCGATATAACTCAAATTGATGAAAATGAAATTCCGAACCATGATATTTTATGTGCTGGTTTTCCATGCCAAGCGTTTTCGATAGCGGGAAGGCGGGATGGTTTTAATGATACGAGGGGCACGTTGTTTTTTGATGTAGCCAGAATTTTAAAAGCGAAACAGCCCAAAGCCTTTTTTTTAGAAAATGTTAAAGGCTTAATCGGACACGAAAAAGGACAAACGCTCGCAACGATTTTAAAGGTATTGCGAGAAGATTTAGGTTATTTTGTACCCAAACCCGAAGTAATTAATGCTAAAAATTTCGGGGTTCCTCAACATCGAGAACGCATTTTTATCGTTGGTTTTCATAAAGATACGCATATTGAAAATTTCAAATACCCTGAGCCGATAGGCAAAAAAACGGTCTTTGAAAATATTCGAGAACAAGAGGTGGTTAATACAAGATATTATCTTTCAAATCAATATTTGCAGACGTTGAAAAACCATAAAGCAAGACATGAAAGCAAAGGAAATGGTTTTGGTTATGCCATCATTCCGAACGATGGGATTGCAAATGCGATTGTCGTTGGCGGGATGGGCAAAGAAAGAAATTTGGTTTACGATGACCGAATTGTTGATTTTACCCCCACAACCAAGATAAAAGGAGAAGTGAATCGGGCTTGCATTCGGAAAATGACTCCGAGAGAATGGGCAAGATTGCAAGGTTATCCAGACGATTTTAAAATAGAAGTGGCTGATGTTCATGCTTACAAACAATTTGGTAATTCTGTAGCAGTGCCAGCGATACAGGCTACTGCCAAACAAATCATTGATAAAATATGTTAACTGGCAACAAAGGCGAGTGGAGTGAAATTTATGTCTTTTTGAAACTTTTAGCCGATGGAAAATTAAACGCAGCGGATGCCAATTTAAAAGCGATTCCAACGGTTTATTATCCAATTATCAAAATTTTGCGGCAGGAAAGCGGCAAAAATCGAAGTTATTGGATTGATTCTACCATAAAAGTCATAAACGAACAGACCAATCAAGAGTTATTGCAATTGCCTATTTCAGAATTTGTACTGAAATCGCAAGCACTTTTTGCAGCACTCAAAAAAGCAAAAGGAAGTAGTTTTGCCTTTTCAGACATTGAGACTTTTCTACATGCGATTGATGTAAAAACATTGGCAGCGGTTCATAGTGATAAAAGCGATATTCATTTGGTGGTTCACGATTTAAATACAGGAATGCAACCCCAATTAGGTTTTAGCATTAAATCCATGTTGGGTAAGGATTCTACGCTTTTTAATGCAGGAAATACAACTAATTTTATATATGAATTAATTAGTGATGGCAGTTTAGACCCCACTAAAATCAATAAAATTGAAGTTGCTCCTAAGCTTAAAAATCGTATAAAAGCACTATTGGAACAAGGATGTAAAATACAATTCGTTGATATTCAATCTAAAAGCCTTAAGTTAAATTTACAATTGATTGATAGCGACTTGCCTCAATTATTAGCGGCTTTGCTGCTTGCGAAATACGATGGGACTGGGACTTCCTCCATTTTAGAATTATTGCAGTTGCTGAATCAAAATAATCCGTTGAAGTACGATTTAAGTTTAGGGCATCCGTTTTATGAGTATAAAATCAAAAATTTTTTAACGGATGCGGCATTAGGAATGACTCCTTCCAATATTTGGAAAGGTCATTATGATGCAACGGGCGGCATCATTATCGTTAAAGAAAATGGCGATTTGGTTTGTTATCATATCTATAATCGGAATGAATTTCAAACTTATTTACTCAATAACACAAAATTAGAACAATCCAGTACGCGCAGACACGGATATGGCTCCGTTTATGAAGAAAATGGTAAGTATTTCATTAAATTAAATTTACAAATTCGATTTAATTGATCATTCATGCGCCCTTATTACGCATTAAAAAAAATTGATAAATGATTGATATTCAAACAATTCAAACACCTGCTTATGTTTTAGAGGAAAAATTGTTAATCCAAAATTTGGAATTAATGAAACACGTTCAAAACGAAGCGGGAGTTCAAATTATAGTCGCCTTTAAAGGTTTTGCGATGTGGAGCAGTTTTCCCCTTGTGAAACAATATTTGGCAGGCGCGACTGCGAGTTCTGAAAATGAAGCGCGGCTTTGTTGGGAGGAAATGGGGTGTTTGGCGCACACGTACGCGCCTGTCTATGCGCCCGACGAGTTTAGAAATCTGTTGAAATATTCTTCTCATATTACTTTTAATTCGCTTTCGCAATACGAAAGATATGCGTCCAAAGTCGCTAAATCGCAATTTAAAGTGAGTTGTGGTTTGCGGGTGAACCCAGAATATTCGGATGTGGCAACGGATTTATATAATCCTTGTGCGCCAGGAGGTCGTTTAGGCGTGTTGCACGAGCAATTGAATGGGGAATTGCCAAAAGGCATTGAAGGTTTACATTTTCACGCGCTTTGTGAATCAAGCAGTTATGAATTAGAAAAAGTTTTAAATAATTTTGAAAAATTATTTGGACAATATTTGTGTCAACTCAAATGGGTGAATTTTGGCGGCGGACATTTGATGACGCGCAAAGATTATGATGTGGCTCATTTGATTTCTGTTTTGAAAGCGTTCCGAAAACGGTATCCGCATTTGCAAGTGATTTTGGAACCAGGCAGTGCAGTGGCTTGGCAGACGGGCGTATTGATTTCCACTGTTTTAGATATAGTAGAAAATCGGGGTATTAAAATTTTAATGCCCGACGTGAGTTTCACGGCGCACATGCCTGATACGTTGGAAATGCCGTATCGCCCTAAAATTACGGGCGCGACAGACCCTGTGGAAGGCAAACCGACGTATCGAATTGGGGGCAATAGTTGTCTT
Source organism: Bacteroidota bacterium (assembly GCA_039795795.1). GTDB lineage: Bacteria > Bacteroidota > Bacteroidia > Chitinophagales > Saprospiraceae > JAAFJT01. The sequence continues at coordinate 4,333 of JBDKKX010000261.1, forward strand.
TCGGGCGATTTTATGATGGAATATTCGTTTGAAAAGGAAGTTCAAATAGGTGATATATTGGTTTTTGAAGATATGATTCATTATACGATGGTGAAAACCACTACTTTTAATGGGATTGCGCATCCAGATATTGGGATTTGGAAACAGGATAATACGTATCAATTGGTGCGTCGATTTAATTACAGAGATTATAAAAATCGTTTATCTTAAATATCCAATTAAACATTACAGAACTGCCAAAAATACCCCAATTCTGACGCTTTTCAAGCAGAATAAACATCATTTTGTGTCATAATTGGCGTAAAACTTGCATGGTATGGGAAACATTTCCACATACCATGCGTTTTTATATCCCTAAAACGTTTTAAGCATTGTTATCCAAAAACCTTAAAAATAGGTAAATAACAAGTTAAAAAATGCGTTTAAGAAATAAATATCTGTTAAAGTTCTTAAAATAAGTTTCAAAAATTTTGAAATGATTCCTATTTTTTGTTACTTTACGGTTTAAAAAAAAACTGCTGGTATAGCAACTGGAAATCATAATATAATATGATGTATCTATTGAATAGCCCTGCTCGATATATAAGAACAAACAAAAAAAACATTTTAACCACGATTGTAACTTCTGCTATCACCGCAGGTGTCGTTACAATGGGGTTTCAATATAAAGAACATCGCACAGAAGCGATTGAACGCGAAGACCATAATGCGCGTTTTGCAGGTATGACCGATTTGATGTTGTCGGGCAGAGTGCAACGCAGTTTTGTTAGTTCCGCACCGACCAATTTTATTGCGGCGGCGGCGGCAATTACCCCTTCTGTGGTCAATATCAAAGCCCTTAATGGCACGGATGAAACCCTTTGGAATTCTGGCGAATCGAATTTAGGTACGTCGTCGGGTTCTGGGGTGATTATTTCGGCGGATGGTTATGTGATTACGAATAATCATGTGATAGAAGGTGCGACGGATATTGAGGTGGCGTTGAGCGATAAACGGACTTATGATGCAAAATTGGTGGGTGCTGACCCGAGTACCGACCTTGCTTTGTTGAAAATTGATATTAGTCGATTAACGCCTGTGCGATTTGGCAATTCGGATTCGATTCGGGTGGGCGAATGGGTCTTAGCGGTTGGGAATCCTTTCAACTTGGAATCGACGGTGACGGCGGGCATTGTGAGTGCTAAAGGTCGGAGTATCAATATTTTAGAAGATAAATATTCGATTGAATCGTTTATTCAAACGGACGCGGCGGTGAATCCGGGCAATTCTGGTGGCGCGCTCGTGAATACAAATGGCGAATTGGTGGGCATTAATACCGCGATTATTACGAAATCGGGGCGTTATGAAGGTTATTCTTTTGCGATTCCTGTGAATTTGGTGATGAAAATTGTGCGTGATTTGAAAACGTATGGTATTGTGCAACGCGGTTTTTTGGGCGTAAGTGTGGAAGATTTGTCGCCAGAACGGGCGAAACAAGTCAATCTTGACCCGATGAGTGGCGTTTACATCAGCAAAGTGAATCCTGGAAGCGCGGCAGAAGATGGCGGTATCAAGGAAGGAGATGTGGTGATTTCAGTGAATAATCTGGGCGTTCGGAATAAGCCCGAATTGTTGGAAATGGTGGCGCGACATCGTCCTGGGGATAAAATTGCGTTGGAATACATGCGGTTGGGCAAGAAAGGAAAAACAAATGTGACTTTAAAGAATAAGAATAATACGACTGCTTTGACCGAATTGGAACCGATTTCCTCATTGCCAGAAAGATTGGGTTTTGCCAAATTACAAACGTTGAATGCGTTGGAAATCAAGAAGTTAGGTACAAAAGGCGTTCGTGTTTTGACGATTGGGAAAGGAAGTAAAATAGCGCGGTTGAATATGGAAGAAGGTTTCGTGATGACGCATATCAACGATCTTAAAATCGAAAGTGTCGAACAGTTGATTAAAATATTGGAAAAAGCACGTCCACAAGATAAAATTACGATAGAAGGCGTTTATGAAAATTTCCCTGACCCGTATTTTTTCACATTTACGAAATGAGCGAATTGAATTGGGAATGAAGGAAAAAAGGAATTAAGGACACAAATCTTTAATTCCTTTTTCTCTTTTTGGCACAGATTGAACAGATTCCACGAGATTTTACAGATTTTTTTTGATTTTAAGCATTGAAAATCAAAAAAAATCTGTAAAATCTCGTTAAATCTGTTCAATCTGTGCCGAAAAGTATTTTTGTCATGTACTAAGCTTTTATGCCTAATGCTTTGGTTTCTTCACATTATCTTGAATCACGGTTGCTTTTTTCAAGTGTTCTTCATATTTTTTACGGCGAATATCCTTGTACTTTTGCGCCAACTCCCGTAATCCAATATCCTTTTTATTGCATTGCCGATGATAACTCACAATCGTCATCCGCGCCATATCTTCAGGATAAGTCACGCCCGTCTGTTTCAAATACTCCGAAAAGCGCGAGCCATCGTAAAAACCCCAATTTTGACACATCCACAAACCCAGACCAGACACTTTTTGTTCGACATCGTCCTCTTTCAAAGCAACTAATTTGGCTTTTACGTCGGGTTCCAACTTTTTATCCAATTCTTTGAACGCATCCAAAATGTCTATTGGAATGTAAACGCCCCCAAGTTGTGATTGTTGAACGCGCCATGTTCGATTTTTGGCAATTTCTTCGGGCGTATTCCCCGGTTTTAGGGTGGGGCGCGTCGATTGTGCGGACAAAGGAGCGACCAACAAAGATGCTATGGCGCAAAATAAGATATTTCGGAAATGATACATTTGACATAGTTGTTTAAATTCGCAGCTATAACGAAATTGAAACCCTTTTGGTATTTTCAAAAAAACTGTTCATAAAATTCTAAAATCCGTTCATCCACCCGAATATCTTGTGGACGCAATTTTTGTTTCAAAACGATGCCTTCCAACGTCCGACAACGGCTCAATGCCACATAAGTCTGCCCATGTTCAAAAGCCCCCGTTCCCAAATCAATAATCACTTTATCAAACGTCTTCCCTTGACTTTTATGAATCGTAATCGCCCATGCCAACCGCAGAGGATATTGTTTAAACGTGCCAACAGCTTCCGATTCTATGGCATCCGCGCTGGTTAGCGAAATTTTATACCGCAAAGTTTCCCAAACCGTTTTTTCAACCTCAATTTTTTTCAAGGTGCCATCTCGTTGTTCGATTTGCACGATAATCGTCTCATCGCCCAAATGCACCACTTTACCAATCGTTCCATTCACAAATTCCCGTTTTGGGTCATTGCGCACAAACATCACTTGTGCCCCCAATTTTAATTTCAAAATCGGGTCCGCAGGCATCAATTTAGGGTCAAAATTCCCAGAAATATCCGATAAAAACGTATATTCACGCGTCGCAATCGTATTTAATTCCTTTGTATTGAGTTGATCCACCAAAGCGTTCCGCGACGAAAGCGTGATATAATAC
>JBDKKX010000262.1:0-7788 GCA_039795795.1 Bacteroidota bacterium
AAGGTTAAGGCAATCGCTAAAGCCTTCACGCCAAAATTATCAAAAGGTAAAAAAGAACCGATTTCGATTTTAGCAAGGTGTTCGGGCAATTGCGGAAGCGGTTTAAAACTGTTCACCGATTGTGCAAACACATACGCTAACGAGGAAATCGAAGCCGTTTTAATGACCGCAAAAGTCGTCCAACCCCATAAAAAAGCAGTGAATTTGCCATAAATACGCCGAAAATAAACGTATTCTCCGCCTGAATCCGCCAACATACCCGCAATTTCGGCATTACTGAGCGCGCCGCAAAGACTAATCACGCCCGCCGCGACCCAGCACCAAAGCACTAAGGAAGGCGATTGTAATTCTGCTGACATCGGCGCGATTTTCTTATAAACGCCGGACCCAATGACGCTGCTGATGACGAGCATTACAGCTGATGTCAAAGTCAGTGTCCGAACTAATGTTCCTTGTTTTTTTTCCATTTATTCAATTAAATTTTCAATTCTCTTGCAAAATAAGTGAAAATATCGAAAAATATCGAAGCATCAGAATTTTATTTTTAAAATAAACGAAATGCCCTGCTGAATTTCAAACCATTCAGCAGGGCATTATAAAAGCGGTTCCCTAAAAAATTCAACTGAGACAAAACAAAGGCGTTCAGCCCAAGAATCACTCATGGTGTGATTGAGCTACCCAAAAGGGACTGCCTCTTGTCGAAACGAACGAACGAGCGTTCTAAATTTTATCCTTTCACAATCCTGATTAAGGCTAACAAGACAACGCCCGCCAAAACAGCACCATTCAAAATCATCAACATTTTCAACTGCTTCGATTGGTTCGTTTCCAACGTTTCAATGCGGTCTGTTAATTCCGATTCAATAATGGATTTAAAGGAACTCCTTTGTTTATCCACAATTTTTACAATTTCGGCAGAATGTGCATCATTTTTAGTGCCGACCGAATTTTGCGTTTCTTGATGAAAATTGCGGTAATCCGCCCGTAAAGTTTCTAAGTTTTCAGAAAAAGATTGTTTAAATTTGCCCTGTTCTGCCCGAATCCCTTCCAATTGAGCATCAACCGCGCTGACCAAATCCGACTTTGCTTGAGCATGTTTTTCGTCCAACTCCGCAAGTAACCGACGCGTTTCCACTTGGAAAGACTGGTATTGTTTCAAAATACCTTCCAAGACCGTATTATTTTCTTGAAATTTCTGAAGCGTATCCGAAGCGGCTGCGTCCATTTTGCCGACGTGCGCTTGAAACTGCTCCGCAAGTGCCAATTTGAGCGATTCGCCCAATTGGGACACTTCGCCCTTCAAGGCTTCCGCTTGTTCGGGCAAAACGCTCGTGATTCCCTTGATTTCATCCTGAAAAACACGGGCTTCCTTCAAAGCACCTTGCAACGCTGCATTATTATCATGCAATTTTTGTAGCGCGTTGCGTTGCTCCTTATTGGCATTCTGAACCCCGGCGTAAACTTCCCCGATTTTCTTCAACTTATCTATTTCTTTCTCGAATGTCTCCATCACGCTATCGAATTGCTTTAAGCTGCTCATAAAGTCTATGATTTAAATTTTGAAGTTGTTTAAATTTACTTTTAATCGTATCGTTGAGTAAAAAAGGTGCATCTAACTGACGAGCCAAATAAACGGTTTCATCAGGATAGTATTTCAAAATAATAGTTGCTACTTTCTGTTTTTGCTCCGTAGATAAATTGGCATGTGCGGCTTTTTGCAACCAATTTTCTAAGACCAATTGTTGTTCGTTGGATTTCAAATGAGTAATATCTTGCACCACTTTCTCGAAATATTGTTCTGCATCATGGCTGCCTATCAGCAACCGCGTAAATTCAGCCACCAAATTCAACCCTAAAATTTGGGTTTTATCCGCAGCTTTGCCATTTTCCCGATGCATCATATCGAAATAATCATTGCGCACAAAAACACATTGCGGATACAAATCCGCCTCATCCGTCCACCGTTTGAACAAACTAAAATCGACTGCCACCACTTCATCATTCAAATCATCCTCTAACGTCAACAATTTAAGGGCAGGTTTTTGACAAGGCACTTGGTGCATTTCACACAATTTGTTGATATACGCCCATAAATCCTCACAAGCAAGCGGGACAAACCCCGTTACATCGCGTTCCAAAATAAGCATTTCCCAAGTGGGCTGTGTGACGGTCAATTTGCCCGCCAATAACAATTCGACCACCAACCATTGAAAACGCATGATAGCAGTGGGCAATAATTTGTTTTGCAACTCATCATGCTCAAAACCCTCTTCGCTCAAAAGTTGATGATACGTTTTTTTATAAGGCATTAAGGCAGTTTCATGCGCTTTTAATTGAGCGATGATAGCGGAAATCCCCTTTTTAAATCGGTCTGTTTGCTGTTCTACGTCATTCGCCTGCAAATGTACGGTTTCTATTCCAAATTTTTTCAAATATTCATCTCGAATATTATCTTTAAGCCGTTGTCGGTCATTGGATTTATACGACTGCCCATCTATTTCAAGGATTAAGTTGGCTTGTGGGAGGTAAAAATCCACCGATTGATTGCGAAAAACGATATTATCGGCAGCAGTAATGTCATTAATCTGCATCTCAGGCAAAAACATTTGTTGGACAAATGCCCATTCGCCCAAATAATTAGGCAGGATTTCTTCCATCAATTTTTTTGCAGGGAACCATTGCAGTCGTTCATCCCCCCGAATCCGGTGATGCCAAACGGCAAGTTCCGCGTCGGTCAACATCATCATACCGCCTACGGGTTCAAAATCGGGTAGGCGATGTAAATCACCAATTTCCTCGCTCAGAAAAGTAGAAAGCGGGGCAGGAAACCGAGATTGAAGTAGGTGCTTCAACGACAAAAATACGGGTGAGTATTCGTTCTCAACCAGTTGCGCATCTAAATTTTGAATAACGAACACGGGATGAGCGTGTACATAATTCGCTGTAATTTTTTTCATATACAAAATTGCACATTTGTACTCAAATTCGATGTATGTTCACCGAATTTTTTTTCAAATTTCAGCTTTTGGGTTTTCGGGTGAAAAGGCTCTGAAATTCCGAAATCCGAAATAGCGCGTCAAAAGTACAAATAAGAGATGACGATTTTTATAATTCTTCGACAATTAATTCTTAGTTCGATTAAGAATTCGGTATTTTTTATTGTTTTTTTTTAAAAAACGTATTTTTAACGCCTTTTTGATATTTTTTTTAGAAAAAAAATATATTTTTTTCTCCATAACGAGAAAGCCAACCTTTTTGATGCGATGACTTTACTTTTTTTATTTTTGATGCCGTGCAAAAAAGAATAGGCTCCAAAATCAAGGCTGCTTTTTGAAAAAAAAGCTATATTTGCCCTAATTTTCAAATCTAACTCCTAACTCCGATGGAAAAAAAATTTAATGTTACAGGCAATTGCTTTCCCGAGCAACATTATATGGCAGATGTTTCTCAGAAAATGGCAGCTACCTTGAAATTGGTTCAAGAGGGCGCGTATTTCATCATCAACCGCCCGCGTCAGTATGGCAAAACCACTACATTGTTCGCAATAAGCGATATACTAAGAAAAAAAGGGGATTATATTGCTTTGAATATGAGCTTTGAAGGATTAGATGATGCGTTTTTTAGAGCAGATGAAAATTTTGCTACAGGTTTTATCGGATTATTGGGTGATTACGCTTCGGCTTATGCCCCTGAGTTAGAAGAATGGTTAGTAGAAACGACTCCGAAAGTGAAAACGATGAAACAGTTGGATAAAACCATCACACAATTGGTGAATAAAACGCATAAAAAAGTCGTCATTTTAATAGATGAAGTAGATCAGAGCAGCAATAACGAAGTTTTTATTAAGTTTTTAGCCTTATTGCGCAATAAATATTTGGCAAGAGGTGCTTTTAACACCTTTCATTCGGTGGTTTTAGCGGGGGTGCATGATGTCAAATCCTTGAAAATGAAAATTCGCCCCGATTCGGAACAAAAGTATAATTCGCCTTGGAATATTGCCGCCGATTTCAAGGTGGATATGAACCTGTATCCGCATGAAATTCAACCCATGTTAGCCGATTATGTACGTGAACGCAATGTTCAAATGGATACGAATGCGATGAGTTATGGGTTATTTTATTATACGTCGGGCTATCCGTTTTTAGTCAGTCGGTTGTGTAAAATCATGGATGAAGAGATTTTGCCCCTCAAAAAAGAGCGTTCTTGGACGATGGAAGACCTCGAATGGGCGGTCAAACGGCTGCTCAATGAGACCAATACGAATTTTGAGACGCAAATCAAGAATTTGGAAAATCATCCCGCATTATATGAGGCGGTGTATCAAGTGGTGATTGACAACGAAATTCGATTATTCAACATTCATAATCCGATAACGAACTTAGCCGTCATGTATGGCTTATTCGTCGCAAAAGAGGGGCGCATTGCCATTCATAATCGCATTTATACAGAATTGATTGCGAATTATATGATTGATAAAATGCACTCGACGCAATTACCAATGACCATGGATTTCGGTGCGGGCTATCGAAATGAGGATAGAACCTTGAATATGGAAGCCGTTTTAAGGGGTTTTCAATCGTTTATGAAGCGCGAATATAGCGGAAAAGACCGCAAATTTTTGGAAAGACATGGGCGATTAGTGTTTTTAGCGTTTTTGAAACCGATTATTAATGGCGCAGGCTACGATTTTAAAGAGCCTCAGATTTCCGAAGAAAAACGGTTAGATGTGGTCATTACGTATTACGAACATAAATATATCGCTGAATTGAAACTTTGGCGTGGGCAAAAATTGCATGAAAAAGGTTTGGTTCAATTAACCGATTATTTGGAATCTCAACAGCTTTCCGAAGGTTATTTATTGATTTTTGACCATGCGGAAGTTAAAAAATGGGCAAATGAATGGATTATCAGTCAAGGAAAACGGATTTTTATGATTTGGGTTTAAAACATTAGTTCTTAAATTTGCCCTTATTTTCAAATCAAATCTAAATCCAATGGAAAAAAAATTTAATGTCACAGGGAATTGCTTTCCCGACCGTCATTAAACGATTATGGCAGATGTTTCTCAGAAAATGGCAGCTACCTTGAAATTGGTTCAGGAGGGCGCGTATTTCATCATCAACCGCCCGCGTCAATATGGGAAAACCACTACTTTATATAGTTTAAGCCATGCTTTGCGTCAAAAACAGGATTATTTGGTCTTCAATATGAGTTTTGAAGGGTTAGATAATGCCTTTTTTAAAGAAGATGAAAATTTTGCCGCAGGTTTTGTGGACTTATTGGGGGATTACGCTTCCGCTTACGCGCCTGAGTTGGAAGCTTGGTTGGTAGAGATTGCCCCGAAGGTGAAAACGATGAAGCAGTTAGATAAAACGATTACGCAATTGGTCAACAAAACGACTAAAAAAGTAGTCATCTTAATAGATGAAGTAGATCAAAGCAGCAATAACGAAGTCTTTATCAAGTTTTTAGCTCTTTTGCGCAATAAATATTTGGCACGAGGCACTTTTAATACCTTTCATTCGGTCGTATTGGCAGGCGTACATGATGTGAAATCGTTAAAAATGAAAATGCGACCCGATTCCGAACAAAAGTATAATTCGCCTTGGAATATTGCGGCGGATTTTAAAGTGGATATGAACCTGTACCCGCATGAAATTCAACCGATGTTGGAGGATTATGTGCGCGAAAAAGGGGTTGCGATGGACACTTCTGCCATGAGTTATGGTTTATTCTACTATACGTCGGGCTATCCGTTTTTGGTCAGTCGGTTATGCAAAATCATAGATGAAGAGATTTTACCTACGAAAAATACGCGGAATTGGACGGAATCCGATTTGGAAACGGCGGTACGAAAAATCGTTTGGGAGACCAATACCAATTTTGAAACCTTAGCTAAAAATTTAGAAAATAGTCCCGAACTCTATGATTTGGTTTACAAAATAGCCATTGATAATGAAACAATGGGCTTTAACCCCTTAGACCCGATTGTAAATTTTGGAATCATATATGGGCTTTTTGTCAATCGAAATAACCTCATTGCAATCCATAATCGAATTTATCGCGAAGTTTTGCTGAATTATATGAGTTTTAAGTTTCATCGAATTCAAGCAACCCAAGGAATTGATTTTGGCAGTGGGTACCGAAATGACGACAAAACCTTAAATATGGAAGCCGTTTTATTAGGTTTTCAATCTTTTATGAAGCGAGAATATAGTCGAAAAAATCGCGATTTCTTGGAGAAACATGCTCGATTAGTGTTTTTAGCGTTTTTGAAACCGATTATTAATGGCGCAGGTTACGATTTTAAAGAGCCTCAGATTTCGGAAGAAAAACGGTTAGATGTGGTCATTACGTATTACGAACATAAATATATTTCCGAATTAAAACTTTGGCGCGGGCAAAAATTGCATGAAAAAGGGTTGATTCAATTAACCGATTATTTGGAATCCCAACAGCTGACCGAAGGTTATTTATTGATTTTTGACCATGCGGAAGTTAAAAATTGGGCAAATGAATGGATTATCAGTCAAGGAAAACGCATTTTTATGATTTGGGTTTAACCATTGGGTTACAATGGATTCGCTCTCTAATTTATTAAACTATTGATAATCCGTATATACATTTCGGAATGTGGATTTCGGATTTCAGAATGTCATAAAATACTGATAATCAATATTTTATGACATTCCGAAATCCAAAATCTGAAATGTATATTACTTTACAAAACAAAAAGTTGTCGGAAATAGCCAAACGCGGTTTATATTGTAAAACCGCCTTTGGAAAACACTTTAACGCCTTAAAAAATTTTTCATGAAATTCAACAAAGTGCGAATTTTATTCGGCTCCACATCTGGTAATGATAACGGTTTGGGGGCTGCTGTTTGATATATTTCGGTTTCCCGTTGTTTCAATTCTTGCCCGCCGCGCCGCGAAGCGTATAATACGTCTCCTGTATGCAAAAGCAATTTATAATCCTCTTTATGGCTGTATCTATCCAAATAAGACAGATTCACTAATTCTTTGTCACTAATGCGGAAAAAATTGTAGTCGGCTTCTAATAACTTAGCATAAACAGATAAGTTACGCATTGCCGTGAAATTTAATTTGTGGTCCTTCATAACAACCCGAGTAACGTCTTTATCTGCTTTACAATACACAATATCTTGAACTTTCACAAATCCTAAATCACCGCCGCTTCGATGAAATACCATTATATTTGAATCTTGCTTTTCAGAAAGCTGCTTCAAAATCACAAATAAGGCATGGATTTGCTCTTGATATTGAGCAATGGTCTTTTTTTCAACTAACTTATGTTCTGCACGGTCTATAGCTGCCTTCAACTTTACTTCGTCTAACGGTTTATAAATAAAGTCAAGGGCAGCATATTGAATCGCGCGAATTGCATGCTCACTATCTGTCTGATCTGTTAAAAAAATAATCTCAAAATCAATCCGTCCGTCCTGCCGTAACCGATTTAAAAGGTCGAAAGAAGTGCCTACTTCTAACTTCACATCCAAAAAGACTAAATCGGGTTTTACTTTTCGGATAAGGTCGTAAACTGGGTCAACTCGTCGGTAATAAATTAGGGCTTTCTCAACGAGCAACCAGTCAATGTAAAGATGCCATTGCGATTTGTGTTCAAGAATTAATTGGCAATTCCCACTCTACATGATAAAACTTAGATGCAATAGAAATTGAGTTAAAAAAAAGTTAAAAGCGATCGAAAAATCAAAAATCGTTTCGGTTAGGGCATAAAAAACTGACATCTTGAGAACCAAAATGCAC
>JBDKKX010000263.1:0-7751 GCA_039795795.1 Bacteroidota bacterium
ATTAAAATCCCAATCATCCCACCAATCAATCTTATTTAATCCCAAAAAAATCCCATTTAATCCTAATTCCAACGCGCTCAATTTTACAACGAAACGCCGCGTTTCCAAGGGATAAAATCATCTTGTTCGAGCAAAACGGCTTTTGGAATCGTGCGTCCTGAAGCGATTTCGATACAAAAATCTAATAAATCACTGCCCATTTCGGGAATGCTTTTTTCGCCCGTGATAACTTTTCCCGTATCAATATCAATAATATCTGCCATGTGTTGCGCTAATTTCGTATTCGTAGAAACTTTAATCACTGGACAAAGTGGATTCCCTGTCGGCGTGCCTAAACCCGTCGAAAAAAGAATCAAATTCGTTCCTGCGGCAGTCATCGCAGTCGTACATTCTACGTCGTTGCCAGGGGTGCAAAGCAAGTTCAACCCCGATTTTTGTACCCATTCGGGATAATCTAACACGTCATTAACGGGTGAAGTGCCTCCTTTTTTGGCTGCACCTGCGGATTTCATGGCATCGGTTATCAACCCATCTTTGATGTTGCCCGGACTCGGATTCATATCGAAACCCGAACCAACAGCAGCAGCTCTTTGGGCATAAGTACGCTGTAAATAGGCAAATTTGTCCGCAATAGTTTGGTCAACACAGCGATTTAACAAATTTTGTTCTTGTCCACACAATTCGGGGAACTCTGCCAAAACCACAGAACCATCCAGCGCACTTAACAAATCGGCGGTATGTCCCATAGCAGGATTCGCAGAAATACCCGAAAATCCATCCGAACCACCACATTTTACGCCAATCGTCAACTTACTAAGCGGCGCGGGTTTGCGTTCAATGAGATTCGCAATTTCGAGTCCTTGGTACGTTTGGCGAATCGCTTGGTTTAATAAATGCGCTTCGGTGCCACATTTTTGTTGGTCAAGTAGGATAAGGGGTTTATTAAAATTTGGATTTCGTTTTTTTAATTCCTGCGTAAAAATGTCCATTTGCGCATTTTGACAACCCAAACTTAAAATCGTCGCGCCTGCACAATTCGGGTGATGCACATAACCCGCCAACAAACCACACAAAGTTTCAGAATCTTGCCGAATGCCGCCACAACCGCCTTGATGCGTCAAAACTTTGATGCCATCTATGTTTTTAAAATGCCGATTTTGATACAAAGGCGGCAGTGCATCAATGGCTTTCTCATCGGCATCCGCTGTTGTTTTATTTTTTAATTGGCGCACTAATGCTTGATAATCATTTTCTTTTGAATAACCTAATTCCTTAATAAGTGCTTCATAAAGCACGGTGACATTTCGATTTTCGCAAAAAACCAACGGTATAATCAACCAAATATTCATGGTTCCAACCTGTCCATCGGTGCGATGATAGCCTAAAAATGTCTTCTCCGAAAACGCCGAAACGTCTGGCGGCGACCAATGATACGCTTGTTCTTTGGTCGTAAATCCGTGTGCATCATGTTTGACGTTGTGTATCGTGATGACTTCCCCTTGTCGAATCGGTCGTGTTGCTTTGCCCATTAAATTCCCGTACATTAGGATTTCATCCCCTAATTCAAACGATTTTGCTGCAAATTTATGTTTAGCTGCAACGTCTGTTATCAACGTAATCGATTGATTATCAAGGTTTAATACCATACCTTTATGCAGCGATTGCAATGCGACAATCAAGTTGTCCGCAGGATGTATTTTTAAAATAGTAGCAGCCATTGGCAGTAATTCAATTTTAAAGGTGAAGATAAACCTACAAAAGTAAACAACCTACCCGAAATATCCCTATTTAACGCCGCAAACGTTTCCGAAAATTTGCAAAAAACAACTCTTTTTCAATAAACATAGGCTCATTCACATAAAAATATTAATATTGCAAAAGATAACATTATCCATGTACCACAAAATAAATAAAGGTGCGTAGCACCGCAACATTTGTCGTGAAAAATAAAGTAACCATTAAATATATTGCCGACGAATTGGGTATTTCCATCTCAACGGTCTCCCGCGCACTGCACGATGCCTACGATGTCAGCCCAGAAACGCGCAAAAAAGTGATAGCATTAGCCGAACAATTAGAATATAACCCGAATCCGTTTGCAGTGAGTTTGGTGAAACATCAAACTAAAATTATCGGGGTCTTGTTGCCAGAGATTGCTACGCCCTATTTTTCGATGATTGTCAAAGGCATTCAAGACGTAGCTTATGGGGCGGGCTATAATGTCATGTTTTTCATTTCGGACGAGTCCGTAGAACGGGAAAAAAATATTCTTAAACGATTGTCTATCAATATGTTAGATGGGCTATTAGCTGCAATGTCGATAGAAACGATGCATACTGAACATTTTCAAAAATTGATTGGAAAAGGTTTGCCCACTGTTTTTTTTGACCGGGTGCCCGAAGATATTTCAACTTCAAAAGTCGTTCAAGACGATTATCAAGGGGCGTACAATGTGACCGAACATTTGATACAGCAAGGTTGTCGGCGGATTGTGCATTTGGGCGGACCTAAACATTTGCAAAATGCGAAACAGCGTTTACAAGGTTATCTTAATGCCCTTGAAAAATACCATATTGCTCCGCAAAAACAACATATTATACATTCTGGTTTTTCGCAAGAAGATGGTTTTCGAGATACATCGATTATGGTGGGCGTGAAACCCTTGTTAGATGGTATCTTTGCGGTGAACGACCGAAAAGCGATTGGGGCGATGCTTGCATTGCGGCGTTATGGGTTCAAAGTGCCGAGTCATGTTGCGTTAGTGAGTTTTGGGAGTATGCCGTTAGCGGAAGTGGTGATGCCGAATTTGACGACGGTGGTGCAAGCAGCTTACGAAATTGGGGCAAAAAGTTGTCAATTATTGTTTGACCAAATCAAAAATCCAACAATGGAGCCGCAAACGGTCGTGATGCCGAGTCAATTAATTATTCGAGAATCGAGTTTAAAAGGGCGATAATATATTTTTTTTTGGAACACATAGGGACAGAGGATACATAGATTTTTTTTGGAACACATAGGGACAGAGGATACATAGATTTTTTTTGGAACACATAGGGACAGAGACCACATAGATTTTTTACCCTTAACCATCAAAATTTAAAAAAAATCTATGTGACCTATGTCCCTATGTGTTCCAAAAAAATCTATGTGACCTATGTCCCTATGTGTTCCAAAAAACTATATGTTTTCACCAAAAATATCTTCGCCCTAACAAATCCACTACGGAAACGTTACCGCAAATATTCGTAAAATTGATTTTTTGTAAAACTATTTTTGCTAAAAATAAAAAAAATAAAATTTTATTCTAAATAGCGCGTAGGCTTCAACTGCGCCCAGCTTGAAACGAACAATAAGTATGAAAAAATTCTTTTTTGTAACAATGCTTTGTAGCCTGTTTGCTTTCAAAGTAACTGAAGAAAAACCGACGCTTTTTCTTTGCGGCGATTCGACGATGGCGCAAAAAGCACCGATTGACGCGCCTGAAACGGGTTGGGGCATGAGCTTACCTGCTTTTTTTATCAATGCGATACAGATTGAAAATCACGCTGTGAACGGGCGCAGTACGAAAAGTTTTCGGACGTTGGGACATTGGAAACAGGTGATAGAGCGTGTCAAAAAGGGCGATTATGTGGTTTTACAATTTGGGCATAACGATGCCAAAAAAGAAGATACGATGCGTTTTGCGGCGGCACAAACGGATTATCGTCAAAATCTGACGCGCTATATCGAAGAAATTCGAGCGAAAGGGGCAAATCCGATTTTGATGACTCCTGTAATGCGTCGCAAATTTGATGAAGCAGGCAAAATCGTGGATCAACATGGCGATTATCCAATTGTTGTACGCGATTTGGCGCAAAAACTCATTGTACCACTCGTCGATATGCACGAAAAAAGTCGAAAACTCATTGAAAATCAAGGCGTTGAAGGGTCGAAGATTTCATTTATGCACTATAGCGGCGGGTTTTTTCCGAAATTCCCAAAAGGGATTGAGGACAATACTCATTTTTCAAATTATGGTGCTACTTTAATGGCGAAATTGGTTTGTGAATCGTTGGTCGAAATGGGGCATCCGTTGCGGAGTTTTTTGAAGCAATCGCCTTTTGATGAAAAAAAATTATATGAATTACCTACGATTTATGAGCCTGTTTTCAAAAGAGATACTTTTAATATTGTGCGCTACGGGGCGAAAAACGATGGCATCACTTTAAACACAACTGCGATTCAACAAGCGATAGATTTGGCGAATGCGAGTGGAGGAGGAGTGGTCGTGGTGCCTCGGGGTTTGTGGTGGACTGCGCCGATTGTGTTGAAAACCAATGTGAATTTGCATTTAGAAGCGGGCGCGTTGCTGCAATTTACGAAAGATTATAGTCAATTTCCCTTAGTTTTGACGAATTGGGAAGGTTTGGAAGCGTATCGGGTGCAAGCTCCGATTTCGGCGACGAACCAACAAAATATTGCGATTACGGGTAAGGGCGTGATTGACGGCGCGGGTGAAGCATGGAGACCGTTGAAAAAAGAGAAAGTGACGGAAGGCGATTGGAAACGGGTCGTGACTAATGGGGGCGTGTTGACGGAAGATAAAAAAATGTGGTTTCCGACGCAACGGGCTTTACTGGGCGCGTCGATGAAACGACCGGGTGTTGTTGCGGAAGGTTT
The DNA here is from genome assembly GCA_039795795.1 of Bacteroidota bacterium. Lineage (GTDB taxonomy): Bacteria > Bacteroidota > Bacteroidia > Chitinophagales > Saprospiraceae > JAAFJT01. Next base: position 4,660 of record JBDKKX010000263.1, read on the forward strand.
TGACGAAAGTAAATCGAACACGATTAAAGAATTTTTGCGTCCTAATTTGGTGGTGATTCGGGGATGTCAAAACGTGTTATTGGAAGGTGTTATTTTTCAAAATTCGCCTGCTTGGACATTGCATCCGTTGCTTTGTACGCAGTTGACGGTCCGGAATGTTGCCTCGAAAGCACCGACTTATGCTCAAAATGCCGATGCGATTGATGTAGAAAGTTGCAAAAATTTTGTAATCGAAGGTTGTAATTTTGATGTCGGGGACGATGCTATCACGATTAAATCGGGGCGCGATGCCGAAGGACGCAAACGCAACGCGCCTACTGAAAATGGTATTATTCGCAATAATTTGGTTTATCGGGCGCATGGCGGGTTTGTGATTGGTTCAGAAATGTCAGGTGGTGCGCGTAATTTGTTTGTTTACGATTGCACGTTCATTGGGACGGATATTGGTTTGCGTTTCAAAACGACTCGCGGACGCGGTGGGGTGGTAGAAAATATTTATTGTGCGGATATTTCGATGAACAATATTGCAGGAGAAGCGATTTTGTTTGACATGTATTATAATGGGAAAGATTTCGCGGACAGCGATAAAAATCCAAAGATGGAAATCCAACCTGTCAGTGAAGCAACGCCGATATTTAAAAATTTTTACATCCGAAATATTACGTGTAGTGGTGCTGAAAATGCTATCGTAGTGCGCGGGCTGCCCGAAATGAATGTACAAAATGTTTTAATTGAAAATAGTACGATTCATGCTAAAAAAGGCATTTATTGCATTGAAGGGAATGGGATTCAGTTTAAAAACTTGCGTATCGCAACGACTTCTGAGGAGGCGGGCGCGACGATTTCTAATAGTCAAAACCTGACTTTTGATAAAGTGCTTTTTAATGAAAATTTGAAAAATCATTTCATGCTTTACGGCGCGAAAACGGCTAATATTCGTTTGGCAAATATGCCTGCGGATAAAATTTTATTGGGCGAAGGCGTTGATAAAAAAGGGGTTAACCAATGATGATTGTAATTACACCTAACAGGTTTTAAAACCTGTTAGGTGTAATTACGAATCATCCTTACACCTAACAGGTTTTAAAACCTTTACGAATCATCCTTACACCTAACAGGTTTTAAAACCTGTTAGGTGTGCTACATCATCAATTATATGAATATTAAATTAGGCATAATTATTTTAGTTTCAATATTTTTTAATATTGACTTGATAGCACAAGAGGCGCGCATCTCCGAAAAAATGGCGCGAACGCTGATGACCGAGCATCCAGATTCCTTGTGTTACGACAAAACCAAACCTGATAAATGGAATTATGAATTAGGGGTTTTGTTATTAGGCATTGAGCAGGTTTGGCGACAAACAGCCGATGGCAAATATTTTAAATATATCCAGCATTTGATGGACAATTATATTCAAGAAGATGGTAATGTAAGAACCTACGACCTCAAAGAATATAATATTGATATGTTACCGCCTGCCCGTTTATGTTTGCTTTTGTATCAGCAAACAGGCAAAATCAAATATAAAAAAGCTGCTCAACAGTTGCGCGAACAACTGCTTACGCAGCCGCGTACGAAAGAAGGTGGTTTCTGGCATAAAAAGCGGTATCCATTTCAAATGTGGTTAGATGGTTTGTACATGGGCGCGCCGTTTTATACTCAATATGTCGTTCTTTTTGAAGAACCCAAAAACTATGAAGACATTGTAAATCAATTTGTTATGATGGAAAAAAATAGTCGTGATGCAAAAACAGGCTTACTTTTCCACGCTTACGACGAAGCGCGAGAACAACGTTGGGCAGACAAAACCACAGGACATTCGCCTCATTTTTGGGGTCGTGCGATGGGTTGGTTTGCGATAGCGTTGGTGGATGTATTGGATTATTTTCCTCAAAATCACCCGCGTCGTGCCGAATTGGTAGCGATTTTGGAGCGCACATCGGCTGCGATTGTGAAATATCAAGACCCACAATCGGGTGTTTGGTATCAAGTGTTGGATAAAGCGGCGGAAGCAGGCAATTATCAAGAAGCGTCTGCTTCTGCGATGTTCACCTACGCGCTTTTGAAAGGCGTTCGCTTAGGCGCGTTGGATAAAAAATATACAGATAACGCTAAAAAAGCATACGCAGGTATTTTGAAAGCATTTGTAAGCACGGACAATCAGGGACTTACGCATTTAAATCATGTATGTAGTGTAGCAGGTTTGGGCGGCAATCCGTACCGAGATGGTTCTTTTCAATACTACGTGAACGAGCCGCAACGAACGGATGATATTAAAGGGGCTGCTCCGTTTATCATGGCAAGCGTTGAATTAGAGCGTTTGGCGACTTATCCGCAAGTGGGCAAAGGGAAAAATGTGGTTTTGGATTATTATTTTAACAATGAGTATCGCAATAACGTTGAAAGTGGTGTCAAAGAGCGTTTTCACTACATTTGGGAAGACTTGACGCATTCAGGTTTTGCTTGGTGGGGCGATATTTTTAAAAGTTACGGCGCGCAGTTGAAAAGCCTCGAAAATGCGCCAACAGCTGAAAATTTAAAAAATGCTTCGGTTTATATCATCGTGGATCCCGATACGAAAAAAGAAACTGAAAATCCACATTTCATTGAAAAACAACACATTGCGACGTTAAAAACGTGGGTTCAACAAGGGGGTGTCTTGGTATTAATGGCGAATGATACAGCGAATTGTGAAATTCCACATTTCAATCCATTAGCAAATACTTTTGGCGTGACGTTCACGAACAAAAGTCGAAATATGGTTAAAAATAATGTATTTGAACAAGGTGCTGTGCCGATTTCGCCAGGAAATCCTGTTTTCACAACGGCTCAAAAAGTTTTTGTCAAAGAATTATCGGTTTTGTCGGTCAAAAAACCTGCTCGGAGCTTGATTTCGATGCAAGACGACATCATTATGGCAACTGCAAAAGTTGGTAAAGGCACTGTATTTATAATAGGTGACCCTTGGTTATATAATGAATATGTAGATGGTAGAAAATTGCCTGCGGAATATGACAATTTTAAAGCCGCTCAAAATTTAGCAGGGTGGCTTTTGCAAAAAGCGCGTGCTAAAGAATAAGGTGGTACGC
>JBDKKX010000264.1:0-7675 GCA_039795795.1 Bacteroidota bacterium
TGCGAAGGATGGGAGTAGAATGACTGCCTTCTATATACACTTGAGCAAAACAAGTTCCGATGGTAATTCCGCTAACTTTAAATATGGTCCTATAGATGTTGGCATGAGTTACTCAATAAATCATACAATAGATGCGGGTTTATTATTGAATTTTTCTACGGATAATTACACGGTTGAGTTTGGTGTAAATGCCACTTTTAGTGGCTCTGCTCATGCAAAGATATTTAAAGTGGGTATTGATGCTAGTTTAAATGCCAGTGCTCATGCCAGGTTGAAAGGGGGATACAGTCAATCTGACGGTCTTTTCGTACAGGGAGAATTGGGCGGCAGCTTTGAAGCTTCTGTGGGTACTTGTTATGCGAAGTGTAATACAGTCTGTCTGGAAGCCGATTGGTTTAGCGTTGATGCGGGTGCAAAAGCGTGCGTCAGTTTCAGCGTGTCTGCGGGTTGGTCAAGAAGGAACGGGTTTAACTTGTCCAGTGCCTCTGGAAATTAATTTTTTTGCGTAGGTGTCCGAAGCTTTATAAGTTTTGGATACTTAGTAACAAGATTTTAATAAGGTCTCGCACAAGTTCGGGAAACTTTCCAAGTTTCCCGAACTTTATGGGCGGATTTATTAAAATACTTTTACTTACGCAAAATTCATCATTCATCATTCATCATTTATCATTCATGCGATATGAAAAATAAAATTCTAACAATAGTCATTCTTGTATGGGCACATCTGTACGCCAATGCACAACAAGTCAGTCAAGCCGTAGCGGATGCCCTCAAAACAACGAGTTATTTTCCGACGGTTCAAAATAAGGAAAGCAATAATATCATCATTAATTCTGTCAATTTGGTCAAATCGGAAAAAAAAGTATCCGAAGAAGAATTCAATGCTGTATTTGATAATCTTGCTTCCATTGACTTGTACAGACAGGTGTTGTCCGAAACCATCGTTGAAAAAGATTTTGAGAAAGTCGGTTCAAGTGTGTTCGGCAAACTGACACCAGAAAAGATGCAGAAAATCTTGACAAAGGAGGAAATCACTGAATTAACACAGTATTTGGAACTTAAAAGTACAAATGATTTGGTACCATTCATCAATGCAAACCCAAGTCCAGCCAAATACAAGTTAATGTATAATGCCTTTAAAATTAAACAGTTATTAGGTTTTGCAATAGCTGACAACCAACTTCAAACGGGCACCAGTTACTTGTACAAGGTCATCTTTGTGGACAAAAAGGGCAGTGAGAAGCTCTATGGTTACAGCATCGGTTTGAATTCGGGGCAAAACAATGTCGTCCTCAATAGAATCAAACCGACGATTTCTAAAACCTCCACAAACGATAGTTTAGTAATTTGTAATTGGAAGTATCGTGTGGATACTGGCGAATTCAAAAATTTCATGACGGAATCCGAAAAATTGCAACAAAATATTGGCATTTTTCAAGGCATTAAATCCTTTACGCTCAATAACTTGGTTGCTCAAATGTGGATTAAAAGTGAAAAAGGTTTTATTCCAACAGAAAAAAGAGTTATCAGCAGCAGTCCTTCCCTTGACAGTTTGGAAGTAAGTTTCTCGGTGCGCACCTATCCAGAAGACCTTGTAGATATGTACATTGTCTTGCACGATGACATTGGCAATCAAGGTTTTCCATCGGATACCGCCCACCTATTAGCGGTTGACCCTAAGCAAGTACCCATCGTGAAGTCAATGGAATTGACCGATATTATAGATGGTATGAGACTCACTTGGAAGCAATTGCCGAATAAACCTTATTACAGAGGTGTAGAAATTACGCGATTCGGGGAGCATTCGAAGTTGGATACAGTGGCTATTTTAAGCCCCACCGATACTGCTTACACTGATTATGCCGTCAAAGTAGGCGTATATTACACCTACAACGTAAGGGCTTTGTATAAAAAAGGGTATGACATGGAGCAAAAGGTACCCGCACAAAGCGTTGGAACAAATACCAAATTCTCCAAACCCAGTGCTGTTACCAATTTAACCGCTGCAAATGAAGGGCAAACCATTAAATTGAGTTGGTCTTATGTTAAAAATACTAAATTTTTTGGCTACTACTTGTATCGAGGACTTTCGCCGCTTGCCATGGATCCGATTGCAGGACCCTTAACAGATAGTGTATTTATAGATTCTTCCGAAACATTGAATGGTAGGACGGCTTATCATTATTATTTAGTGGTGAAGGATTTGATACAACAAAATAGTAAACCTTCTAATAGCGTCTCCATAAAGCCGAACATAAAAGTAGCGAGTGCGAGTCCATACAATCTAAAAAGTGAAATCGTCAATCAGAAGTTGTATCTAAATTGGGTGGATGTCAAGAAGACGGACACTTATGTAAAAGGCTACATCGTCCGAAGAACCGAAACGGATACTAAGCAGTTTGTCTCCGTCACGCCGACGCTTTTAACGGCAGCTTATTTCATTGATTCGACTGCCAAGATTACTTCGAGCTATCAATACCAAGTAGCAAGTATTAATTTTAATGGCGATACAAGTGTGTATTCAGAGATATTGCTGTTTGCACCCGCAAAAGTGCCCGTAGATGTGGTCTTGAAATACAATGTTCGGAATTTGTCCACAGGGATAGAAGTGTCTTGGGATAGGATGGTGTATCCGAATCGAAAAAATTACACCATCTATAAAACGACTTTCGGAACGAATCAATTCGTAAAAATAGGCGCAGTCCAAGCGAATGAATTTTTATTCATAGACAAGAATGTAGAAGCAGGCAAAGAATATGTGTATAGCATCACCATTACCGATATAGAAAATCGAGAAGGCGCGCAAGCACAAGGTCAAACCATCATAAGGGAATAAAAAACCCCATTTTTGAACTTGGATGTATTGTAAAGATGCGATTTGCAATACATCCAAATTTAAAGTATTAACAATTTTAAAAAAAAAGGCAAGAAATGAATCATTATACATCCAATTTAGCAAAAAAAATAATCGGCTTAACCAGTTTGAACCTAATGATAGTTCAACTCAGTATAGCCCAAAGTGTGGATTTGCATAACCTCAAAAGTTATATAAAAAAAGAAGCCATCTTTGATTACACAGGTGCGCTGACGGCGACAACCATTTATACAGGCAATAAGGCAGCAAATCAACCCCCATTAACATGGATGTTGGGTTTGAATACCAATATAAGCTTGTTTAAACTCATCAACGTACCGCTATCGTTCAGTTACACCAATTTAGGCGGCAGTTATAAACTCCCTCAAACGCCTAACAAATTCACCTTCAGCCCCAGTTACAAATGGGTGTCCACCAATATCGGCGTAGTCAATGTATCTTGGTCTCCCTATTCCTTGAACGGACATCAATTTATAGGCGCGAGTATCGATATAGCACCAACGGGTTCGCCGTTTAGCGTGTCGGCATTGTATGGCAGGTTTGCACAAGCCATCAATTATGACAGCACCAACCAAGCCTTTGCAGGCGCAACGTATCGGCGCATGGGCGGCGGAGTCAAAGTAAATTATGCGAAAGACAAATATACATTAGGTATGAGCGTCTTCACCGCCAAAGATGATGCGAATAGTATCCATCTTTTTCCGCCGACGGAGGTACCAAAGCCCGGACAAAATTTAGTCATGACGTATGTATTTGGCATCACCCCGTTCAAAGGACTGACATTGAGTGGCGAATTGGCAAACAATTACTTAACCACCGATTTAACAGACAATTCAGAAGGAGACAAATCTCAGCATAAAATAGTAAGTACATTTTTTACGATAAAGAATTCAACAGTGACGACCAAAGCAGGTAAAGCGGCATTAAGCTACACACTCAGCAAACCGCAAGCAACAATCGGCATTCAATACGAACGAATTGACCCCAATTATTTAACGTATGGCAGCTATTTCATGGCAAACGATATGGAAAATTACACGGTCAATCTCACACAATCCTTATTTAACAATAAAGTGACCTTGTCGCTCAATGGGGGGCGGCAGCGCGACGACCTTAATAACAGTAAAGGCTCTACCAATTCAAGGAATATCGGCAGTATGAACCTCGGTTTTACGCCGAATCCCCGAATGAATGTGAATATTTCGTATTCCAATTTCACTTCATTTATGTACGTAAAACCAGTAGAACAAATTTATTCGCCCAACCCAATTTATCAACCGAGCGATACCTCGAATTATAAACAGGTCAATGAAAACGCGAATGTAGCTTTGAACTACCAGTTAAAAGACAATGAATCCTCAAACAGTAGCTTCATGACGAACTTTAGTTACCAAAATGCCAATAATAGTGTCGGAAATGTGATTCAAGCGGACGGGGTTTCCAAAATTTATACGAGCGTTGCCGCCTACAATCAAGTGTGGAAAAAACGCGGTTTAAGCAGCTCATTCACCTATACGCATAACCTGTCAAGCGTGATTACGAGTCAAACCGTTACGCAAGGCGCGAGCGTTTCGGTCCATAAAACATTAAAATCAGGGATTCGGATGGGTTATGGACTATCGTATGTGCTGTTGCAACTCCCGAATAAACCCAATAGTACCGTTCTCAACAATAAATTCAGTGTTGCTTATACCAAAAAGAAATTTAGTGCCCAGTTAAGCATCGTAAACCAACAGAAAAGTGGCGCAATCCGTGGACAAGATTTGCTGGGGAATGTTAATTTATCGTATCAAATTAAGTAAAAACAACTTTCGTAACGAACAACTTGACGCAAGTTTGAAACTTGCGTCAAGTTTGAAACTTGCGTCAAGTTTGAAACTTGCGTCAAGTTTGAAATTTGCGTCAAGTTATAACTATTTGATAATCAATATTTTAAATCATTTTAATTTGTCCACGTACTTAATTCCAAAAAAGAACTTTACGAAAGCGATTTGCTCTAAAAAATGAAACAGCCCAATTTACATGATTTTTTTTTGATACGGCAAAATTTTATAGCACTCATTCCCAACATACACCAAACAAAATCCCAATAAATTTGGTCTTTGGAAGCGGGGCATTTCCATATATTCGGATAATTGAATATATCCTTGCTCACAAACTTCATCTAACAAAGGTTTTACGGGAATTGTAGCGGGCGCGGGCAACGTGACGACAACGCAATAAAATAATCATAATACAAACTTTTTATCACAGAATTAGGCAAGAAAGATAGTTTTTACTTAGAAGGGAGTATTCATCTCAAAGGCAATCGAATCAAACTTCCAAAATTCGGTTGGGTGCGATGCAGTGAAATCTTACCTCAAGGGGTCGTCGTGAAAAATGTCACGGTCTCGCGACAAGCTCATCATTGGTTTGTGAGTTTTAAAGTTCCTTACTCTAAAAAAGTACAAAAGACTGATTCCTACGGAATGACAAAACCGATTATAGGGGTTGATTTAGGTATCAAAACATTAGCCACATTGAGCGATGGACGGACGGTAGCGAATCTCCGCCCTTATCGGCAACAAAAACGAAAGTTGCGTTTGGCTCAACGCCAAGCCAGTAAGAAATATATTCCAGGGAAAAGGAATCAAAATCAAAGCAAAAATTATCAAAAAGCGCAAGCCAAAGTAGCGAAAATTCATTACAAAATTGCGAATCTTCGCAAAGATGCCTTACATCAAGTCACGACGAAACTCGCCCAGAACCACAGCGAAGTTGTGATCGAAGATTTGAATCTCAAAGGCATGAGTCGCAACCACAAATTAGCTTCTGCGATTCTCGATGGTGGATTTTATGAATTTCGCCGTCAACTCACGTACAAATGTGAGTGGTATGGCTCGAAATTGACGGTGGTAGACCGATTTTATCCTTCTTCCAAGACCTGTTCGGGGTGCCAAAAGGTCAAAAAGGAACTGTCTTTAAAAGAAAGAACTTATTGCTGTGAGCATTGCGGACTCGAAATCGACCGAGATCTCAATGCCGCAATTAATTTAAGAAATCAGGCGGTGAGTTACACCGCATCAGCCTGTGGAGTGCCAAAACCACTGAACGAGTCTATCGTTGAGGGCACTGCGAAGCAGGAAGCAGATCGCGAAATTGAAAATGTTCAAGATTGTGTAAGTTCTGTGTAGCGGCGTAGGATTTTGTCCAATGTTCAAATTGCCAAATAATTGTTGGAAATCATTTGCTTTCTGGAAATCGTAATAATGTTCTAATATACTAATAAATAACGATTTCCCGAATCGACGCGGACGTAGAAACATTGTATAGACAGGAGCATAAGTCTCCAATTGTTCTATATAATTGGTTCTATCCATGTAGAAACAATTATCGCGGCGCATCGCACCAAAATCGGCGCGTCCATAAGGTATTTTTAGCATATCTTTCTTTTTTGAGTGACAAAAATAAGGCTTTTTGAAGAAGGCGCAAAAAATATTCCAACTTTCAATTTTATATATTATTATATTTTATTTTTACCAAATTATATTTGTCAATATACTAAAAATTACCATTAATCTACTTTTCCTGTTTCTATCGCCTGAATAGCCATTGTAGAAAGGTCTCTAACCCCATGTATCAAATGTCCAAAACGCGGGTCTTGTGTTAAACCTTTCTTCCAACGGGCATAAATCTGTTGCACAATGACTGCATTTTTATATAATCCAAAAATGTAATAAAAATGAATATCTGAAAGGTCGCGCCCCGTCAAAGCGGCGTATTTATCCACGACTTCTTGTCGAGTGAAACAGCCTTTCAAATGGGTTAAATTCATGGTTTTCAAAAAAATGCCTGCTTCGGGCGTACACCAATACGCTAATGCCGCGCCTAAATCCGCCAACGGGTCTCCAACCGTCGCCATTTCCCAATCCAAAACGCCTACAATTTGGGTGAAATCATTCGCCCAAACGACATTATCAAATTTATAATCATTGTGCAAAAAAGCGGCAACTTGCGGACGCGGTTCAAACGATTGCAAGTAAGTTTCAACCGTCGTCATCGCTTGAATATCATCCGTTTGTGCTTGATGATAGCGTTTAATCCAACCTTCAATTTGCCGTTTGACATAACCTTCGGGTTTCCCAATTTGGACTAAATCCGTTTTATAAATGTCAATTTGATGTAAATTTGCCAAATTTTCAATCAATTTATGGCATAAATCATTCATTAAAACGGGGGTCAAAATGGGATGAACAGGAGGTTTGCCGTCTTTGCCGCGCAAGATGCAACCTTTCAAACGCTCCATGATATAAAAGGGCGCGTTCAAAACCGTTCCTGTGGATTCTAAAAAAATGGGTTTGGGAATTGTATCATAACCCGCCTTTTTAAGCATCGTCAAAACGCGAAATTCACGAGACATATCATGCCCACTTTTGATATTCGCGCCGAATGGCGGACGACGCAATATATATTCTATTGATGTTGAATCTTTTAAATCGACTTTTAACCAATACGTCAAATTGGAATACCCGCCCGGAAATTGTTTAATTTCCGTAATATTTCCAAAATCAGGCAATTGTGTGGACAAATATTGGTTTAAAAGATTCAAATCTAAATTTTCGCCTGTGCGAATAGCTGCTGGTGTATCTTGTGGAATCATTTTATTACAAAAGTTGATTGTGGGTTTAAAACTTGTAATTTTGTCTTTTATTCCTCAGTACGGGACAAAAATACTTTTCGGCACAGATTGAACAGATTCCACGAGATTTTCACAGATTTTTTTTGATTTCAAGCATTAAAAATCAAAAAAAATCTGTGAAA
>JBDKKX010000265.1:0-7653 GCA_039795795.1 Bacteroidota bacterium
CTTATAGCAAGACGCGATAAATCGCGTCTTGCCTACAAATTTTACAAACCTTATAGCAAGACGCGATAAATCGCGTCTTGCCTACAAATTTTACAAACCTTATAGCAAGACGCGATAAATCGCGTCTTGCCTACAAATTTTACAAACCTTATAGCAAGACGCGATAAATCGCGTCTTGCCTACAAATTTTACAAACCTTATAGCAAGACGCGATAAATCGCGTCTCTACAAATTTTACAAACCTTATAGACAAACTTTATAGTATAAGTTATTTAAAATTTATTGATACAAATACATCGACCGATTGCGCTCCAATTCTCTAAAATAAGGGTCTTTCAAATCTTTGATAAAATGAATCGCCTCACCTGTAGATTTCATTTCGGGTCCCAATTTTTTATCCGTTCCCGCAAATTTATCAAAGGAGAAAACGGGTACTTTTATCGCATAACCTTCTAATTTCGGCTCAAATTTGAAATCTTTTATCTTATGCGTACCCAACATAACCTGTGTAGCCATTTTCAAAAACGGTACTTGATACGCTTTCGCAATGAACGGAGTCGTGCGCGAAGCCCTCGGATTCGCCTCAATGACATATACTTTTTCGCCCTTCACTGCAAATTGAATATTAATTAAACCCTTGATATTCAATGCGTAAGCTAATTGTTGGGTGTATTTGACCATCAAATCAAGGACATTTTTCGACAAACTATACGTCGGCAACATGGCATTGCTATCGCCCGAGTGAATGCCCGCAGGTTCAATATGCTCCATAATGCCCATGATTAAAACGTCGTCTCCATCGCAAATCGCATCGATTTCAGCTTCTTTCGCCCGTTCCAAAAATTGGTCAATCAATACTTTATGGTCTGGCAAATGTTTGAAAATGCTTAAAACCGACCGTTCCAATTCCGTATCGTTGATAACAATGCGCATCCGTTGACCCCCCAAAACGTAAGACGGGCGCACCAAAACAGGATAAGTGACCTCAGCCGCAATTTTCAACGCTTCATCCACATCGTCCGCTACGCCATAACGCGGATACGGAATGCTCAATGCTTTCAATAAATCGGAAAATGCCCCTCTATCTTCTGCCAAATCCATCGCTTTGAAGTCCGAACCAAAGATTTTAATCCCATGTTTATAGAGATTCTCAGCCAATTTCAATGCGGTTTGTCCGCCTAATTGTACAATGACTCCTTCAGGTTTTTCCAAATCAATGATTTCTTTCAAATGTTCCCAATAAACGGGTTCAAAATACAATTTATTCGCCACATCGAAATCCGTTGAAACCGTTTCAGGATTGCAATTGACCATAATGGCTTCAAAACCAGCTTCTTTAATGGCTAACAAACCATGCACGCAACAATAATCAAATTCAATCCCTTGTCCAATCCGATTCGGTCCCGAACCTAAAACAATAATTTTCTTTTTATTGGAAGGAATGGATTCATTTTCACCATCAAAAGTGGAGTAATAATAAGGGGTCAATGCAGGAAATTCAGCAGCACACGTATCCACCAATTTATACGTGCGCCGAATCCCAAGCGCGTACCGACGACGGGTCACTTCTGCCTCTTGAATCCGCAATGTCCAAGCAATCTGCGCATCGGAATAACCCACTTGTTTCAATTCTCTGAAAAAAGGTTCGGGCAAATCTTCTGCGACATTATATCGTTGCAATTGTTCCTCGTATTTCACCAAACGCTTGATTTGGCGAATGTACCAAGGGTCAATCCGCGTTAATTTCTGAATCGTTTTTTCTGGAATCCCTAATCGAAGGGCATCTTTGAGGCGATAAATGCGGTCATCCGAAGCATGTTCCAGCCTTTTTAGGATATTTTCCGTATTAATCCACTCTTTTTTGTCCGCACCGAGTCCTGCACGACCATTTTCTTGGGATTGACAGGCTTTTTGCAATGCTTCCAAAAAGTTGCGACCAATCGCCATCACTTCTCCAACGGATTTCATCTGCAAACCCAATCGTTCATCTGCCCCATGAAATTTATCAAAATTCCAACGCGGCATTTTCACGATGACGTAATCCAAACTGGGTTCAAAATACGCCGAAGTCGTGCCCGTAATCTGGTTTTTCAACTCGTCTAAACTGTAACCAATTGCCAATTTTGCTGCAATTTTAGCAATCGGATAGCCTGTCGCTTTGCTCGCCAATGCCGAAGAACGCGACACACGCGGATTGATTTCAATCGCAATCAGTTGTTCTGTATCTGGATTTTGCGCAAATTGTACATTGCAGCCACCCGCAAAATTGCCTAAGGAACGCATCATTCGGATAGCGTCATTCCGCATTTGTTGATAAGCCGTATCCGAAAGCGTCATCGCCGGCGCGACCGTAATGCTGTCCCCCGTATGAATCCCCATCGGGTCTAAATTTTCAACCGTACAAATGATGACGACATTATCTTTTTTATCTCGAAGTAATTCTAATTCGTATTCTTTCCAACCCAAAACGGCTTTCTCTACTAAAACTTCATGGGTCGGCGACGCATCTAAACCGCGTTTGATTGCCTCCGCAAATTCACTTTCTTTAAAAACAAAACTACCCCCTGTTCCACCAAGTGTGAACGACGGACGGATAACTAATGGAAAACCAATGATTTGTGCCGCTTCGTACCCTTCCAAAAACGAATTGGCAATGCGCGACGGCGCAACGTCCATTCCAATATCCATCATTAATTGACGGAATTGTTCCCGATTTTCGGCAAGTTCGATGGCTGCGACATCCACTCCAATCATTTTTACGCCAAATCGCTCCCAAACGCCTTGTTTGTCCGCCTCTAACGCAAGGTTTAAAGCCGTTTGACCGCCCATAGTAGGGAGGACAGCGTCAATTGGATGCTTTTCGAGGATTTTAATGATGCTTTCGACGGTCAATGGCCAGAGAAAAATACGGTCCGCTGTCACGGGGTCCGTCATAATCGTGGCAGGATTGGAATTAATCAACGTCACCTCAATCCCTTCTTCCCGAAGAGAACGAGCTGCTTGAGTTCCCGAATAATCAAATTCGCACGCTTGTCCGATGATAATCGGACCGCTTCCGATGATTAGGACGCTTTTGATAGAACTATCTTTGGGCATGTGTATAATTAATTGGTTGAAAATCAAAAAACGCTGTTCGGGGCGCAAAGATAGCACTTTTTTAATTTTTTAATGCAAAAGTTCCAAAAGGCTAGAACTTTTAGGTAAATTGCGATACGAATAGATGTACGGATTTTACAGATTTCACCGATTGGTACGGATTTTTTGGAATTTCAATGCTTGATTTTAGTCAAAAAAATAAAAAAAATCCGTACCAATCGGTGAAATCTGTAAAATCCGTACATCTATTCGTATTGCAATTTACCTAACCATTTAAAAATGGGCTAAAAAAATTATTGTACGACCCATTTTTGTGTCACTGTCGCACCATTAATACTCAACCGAATCAGATAAGTACCTGCCGCCAACGAATGAACCAATTTTTCTTGATGACTGCCTGCCATTTTATGTTCGACTGCGGATTGATAGACGACTTGTCCAACGTTGTTTAACACAAACCATTGAATATCAGCCGATTGTTTCAAAGAATAGCCTAAATAAGCCGAATGGTGTGCCGCACTCGGATTCGGGTAAACTTGAAAATCATTCAATAATTCCACAATTTTAGCATCCGCATTCGTATAACGCAGGTAGCCCGCAGGCGGTTCTGGCAACTTTACGCTCGTATAAATGCGATATTCACCAGGCAGCAATCGAATCGGTGTGGTCGTAGAAGCCACATTTAAAGTTTCGCCCGTCAAGTAATTATACCAATTGCCCGTATTTTGGAAATAAGGCGTAATATCAGTAGCCGTTACATCGCTGTTTCCAAGCACCGTCAGATTCATGTTCGCATGGCTAACGTGAAAATGTTTGAAATATTCAATATCCAAATCCGACGCATTGTAAGTGCCTTCTCGGAAAATTGGTGCATTGGAAGTACGCAAATGAATGATATTTCGAGTCACATTATACAATCTTTTCCGCGCAGGGTCCGCCAAATATTCCCAACGAATCGGCTTATTCCCAACCCTACTATTGTAATTAATATCCACATCATAACCCAATTCTCCAAATTGCCACAACATTTTCGGTCCAGGAATGGTGTAAAGAAACGCATTCGCCAGCTCTACCCGACTCAAAGCCGTTCCTAAACTTTTCACATTATAAGTAGGCGATTTCGTGCTGTTGCCATAAGTCATATTTTCAAACATATTGCGTTGCTCATCATGGCTTTCCATATAACCGACCAAATTCGCCACATTCCAACCACGTCCTTGTGCAGAAACGCCTTTTAAACGATTGTTTTCCCAACCCATTGTAAATTGTTTATAAGCACCCGCCATATTGCCCCACAACATCATCCCGCGATTTGCCAAATCCTTGTCTTCATCATTATCCGCAAAATGTTCCAAAATGACATAAGAACCAGCACTATACACTTGCGTAGAATCATATATACGACTCAAAATATTGACCCGAGATAGGTCATATCGCCCCCATGCCGTTACATCATTGCCCGAATTCACTTGCGTAAAACCTTTGGATAAATCAAACCGATATCCATCTATTTTAAATTCCGTCAACCAATTTTTCAAGCAACGAAACATGTAATTGCGTGTATATTCGCTTTCGTGGTTGAAATCGAAACCCACACTATAAGGATGCGTTGCCACAGGATTTAACCAAGGATTGTCTGCTGAAGGACGATTGTTTTCTGCATCCCAATATAATTTCGACAAGGGACTGCTGCCCCAAGTATGATTAAACACCACATCCAGAATCACTGCAATCCCATTTTGATGGCAAACATCAATGAATTCTTTCAATTTATCGGCTGTACCATAATATTTATCCACCGCATTGTGAAAATTCGGGTTATAACCCCAACTTTCATTGTTATCAAATTCGTTAATCGGCATTAATTCTATAGCATTGATTTTCAAGTTTTTAAGATAATTGATGCTGTCAATCAACGTTTGATAATCATGTCTTGCGACGAAATCGCGTACCAAGAGCTCATATATAATAAGGTCTTGTTTCGGCGGACGTTGAAAATTCGGAACGCGCCATGTATAAGGCGTTTTCCCGGGTTCTAACACCGAAACATAACCTGTCGTTTTATTGGTCGGATAAGGAGGCAAGTTGGGATACGTTACCGCAGGAATAGAAGGGTCTGCGCCTTGGTCTAAAATCAAGGTACTCAATGGGTCTGCAATTTTAATAGAACCATCCACTAAATATTGATACGTATAAACCGTACCCGACGTGAGGGGCAGCGTTATCCACCAAGATTTCCCATCAACCGTTTTATACATTTGATTCACATCGGCTTGCCAATTGTTAAAACTACCAATTACAAATACATTATTTTTATTAGGTGCTTGTAACATTAAAGTTACGGAATTGCCTGCGGCATTGATATTCGCACCCAATTGAGTACCAATTGGCGCGTCTTGCACAACGCTTGCAGGCACAGTCGAATAAGTAAATGTTTTAATAACATCTCCGCCACCTGCATTGGCATTGGCGATAAATTGAATCGTGTGTGTGCCCGCAGTGGTGACATTAATCGCGTATTCCAACGTTTTGGCATTGCTAACAGTGGTCAAAACGGTATTATTATCCTTCAAAGTCAAGGTAGCATTGGCATTTGCCGTTCCTTTGAAAGCAATCGTGGAGCCCACCGACGATGTAAGGCTGGGTACATTGGGTTGAACCACTGCGGTTTGAACCATCGTGCCCGCACAGGTTACATCATAAAAAATATCACCATTTGTTGCCGTTTTGCCCTCTTTCGAGCCACTGCCATTGCGGAAAACGAAGGCTAATTTCAATACTTGTTCACTTTGCAGAATGCTGTAAAAACTGCGAATGTTAAACCTTTTCGCATAAATACCGCCTCCAAGCGGCCACATTTTAAAAGTGGTGTCTGTGCTATTGCCCCAAACGGATGTAACATGTTTCCA
The DNA here is from genome assembly GCA_039795795.1 of Bacteroidota bacterium. GTDB lineage: Bacteria > Bacteroidota > Bacteroidia > Chitinophagales > Saprospiraceae > JAAFJT01. Next base: position 6,006 of record JBDKKX010000265.1, read on the forward strand.
ATCGCTTGAACTGGCACTCGCACTCGTGATAACGCCTGTGTGCATGAATACATCACCTGTTTCTCCAACAAGCCCTTTACTGCCTTCATTGGCGTTGAAATAAATGGAAACATTATCGTCCACACAGGGTGCGGCAGGATTACAGGTGACTTGGGCTTGCACGGGTCGCGTACAAGCATAGAGCAAAATGCTCATTAAAAAAGCAAAATTTTTCATACGTTGTTCTTAAATTTGAGAATAATGGTTGGAATTGGGAAAAAAATACTTTTCGGCACAGATGGAACAGATTCCACGAGGTTTCACAGATTTTTTTTGGATTTTTAATGCTTAAAATCCAAAAAAAATCTGTGAAATCTCGTGGAATCTGTTCCATCTGTGATGAAAATAAGCATTTAATCCCAATTCCAAAGCTAAAATACATTAAAAAGCGCGTTTGCAAATGCCCAAAACCGATTTTTCGCTTTAAAAACCCGAAAATAAGGCATTTGAGTCGCCCCAAAACCACGAAAAATAGGTTCAACTTGCGGCAACATGCTGCCTTCAAAATCAAATGTCGGCACTTGACGCGCTGCATCTTGAATCGCTTTCCATAACAATAAAAAGAGAGCATTGTTTTTTAAAATACTTACATCCATCCCTCCTGCCAAATAATATGCTGATTTTGAATCATAAACCAAATACAACGCGGCATGATAATGACCCGCAGCATCTCGCGCTAAATAAATGGTTCGTTGTTGTTTTGCCTTCAAAACAGCATCTAATCGCTTAAAAAAAACGGCAGGAATCGGATTTTTCAACCCTTGTTTTTGAAAAGTGAGCGTATTCAAATGATAAAAAGTATCAAAAATCGTGGTATCCGATTCGGATTCAAAGGACAATATTTCTAAACCCGTTTGTTGTGCTTTGCGAATATTGCGTTTGGTATTGTCGTTAAAATGGCTGTAAAGCACCTCTGAACCTTGCAACAAGTCCAAAATATAGGTATAACGGGTGGTTTGTTGAAATCCATGCCAGTAAAACGGTTGCCAATCAGTCAACGTGTAAGCATATTGTTGTTGGAAGAAAGTTGCTTTGGGCAATTGTTCAATCCATTGATTTAGAATCATTTTTACATGATGATATTGTTGATATTTTTTAGCAAATGCCATCTCCTTCATCCAAATACCCGAATAAGGGGTTAAAAGAGGTTGCACCACATAACTCAAACCTGCTTTTTGACGCAAAAAATACGTCGAAGCCGCTACAATTTCACCTTTTGTTTCAAATAAGCAAACGAACCATTCGCCTTTTTCACAAACTGCGTCTAACCACCAAGGCTGCATGAAAATCGGAATACTCAATTCTGTTTGGCAGAAAGTAATATATTTTTCTTTATCGTTTCTCATTAAAAATGCTTTTTTGGGAACACATATTTTTTTTGGAACACATAGGAACATAGGACACATAGATTTTTGGAACACATAGGAACATAGGACACATAGATTTTTGGAACACATAGGAACATAGGACACATAGATTTTTTTTAAAATTTCTAAAAAAAACTATGTGTCCTATGTTCCTATGTGTTCCAAAAAAACTATGTGTCCTATGTTCCTATGAATATGCGTAAGGCTTAATTTATGTAATTTGTAAAATTTTCAAAATTGGT
>JBDKKX010000266.1:0-7535 GCA_039795795.1 Bacteroidota bacterium
ATTTATTTTTGGGCATTAATCACATAATAAAACCAAAAAATCCAAAAAAAACAATCCAATTAAAACCCAAAAAAATCCTATTTAATCCTAATTCAAAAGCTATCGCATATAAAACTGATTATAAGTTATTTTATTTTTTCAATAATTAAATATTTTTTAAATCAATATGACAATCAACGACAAATTAGGGTTACTTCGTGCAGTGATGAAGGCGCACGGCATTGACGCGTATATTGTACCATCAAGCGACCCCCATCAATCGGAATATTTTGCAAACCGTTGGAAATCAAGGGCTTGGCTTTCGGGTTTTACAGGTTCGATGGGATATGCGGTGGTAACGCAAAGTCATGCGGGCGTATGGACAGATTCTCGATATTTTTTGCAAGCGGAAACAGAACTTGCTGAGAATCAATTTGTTTTGCATAAACAAATTTTACAGGGTGCACCTGAACACCTCAATTGGTTAGCACAAAATTTGCCTGTTGGTAGCAAAATTGGGGTAGATGATTCATTATTTTCGATTGATCAATATCGCGGTATGGAGCGCGAATTACATCCGAATAAAATGGAATTAGTGAATATTGACCTCATTGAATTGATTTGGAAGGATAGACCTGCGGTTCCGAATACGCCTGTTTTTGAACATGCTGTACACTTTTCTGGCAAAACTCGCGTCGAAAAATGGACGGAAATTCGTCAAAAAATGGGCGAAAATGCTAAAAAAGCAAGTTGGCATTTGGTCACGACGCTCGATGATATTGGTTGGACGCTCAACTTGCGGGGGCGCGATGTGGCGTGTAATCCTGTAACAATTGCTTATATGATGATTGGTTTGGAAAAAACATATTTGTTTATAGACGCTTCTAAATTGAGCGATGCGCTTAAAACCAATTTAAATAATGATAATATTTTCATAAAACCTTATGCTCAAATTGGGGCTTTTTTAGAAACGATTCCTGCGAATGAGCCTGTTTTAGTAGATAGTGCGAATACGGCTCAAAACTTATTGGCGCATCTTAAAAAAGCCACAATTTATTATGGTTCAACGATTTCTATATTATTAAAAGCGATTAAGAATGAGATTGAAATGCAGCATATTCGCAAAGTGATGGCGAAGGATGGAGCTGCAATGGTTAAAGCATGGCGATGGTTGGAAGCTAAATTGAAAGCGAATGAATCGGTTACAGAATATGATTTTGCACAAACTTTGGCGCGTTATCGAGCGGAGCAACCGTCTTATTATGGCGAAAGTTTTGATGCGATTATTGGTTATCGAGGTAATGGGGCGATTGTGCACTATCATCCCGATACACAGCATTCGGCGCAAATTTTGCCCGTAGGTATCTTGTTAGCAGACAGTGGTGGGCAATTTGAGGACGGAACGACGGATATTACGCGCACGGTCGCGCTCAGTACGTCGACGGAAGAGCAATGTTTTCATTATACGTTGGTGTTGAAGGGGCATATTCAATTAGCTAAATTGCAATTTCCGAAGGGGACGCGCGGGGTTCAAATGGACACGTTGGCGCGGACGGCGTTGTGGCAACATGGTTTGAATTTTGGTCATGGGACGGGTCATGGAGTTGGATTTTTTATGAATGTGCATGAACCGCCGCAAGGTTTTGTGTCCTCGTTGGCATTGCGCGGGACGACAGTGATGGAGGTTGGGATGTTGACTTCTAATGAACCGGGTTTTTATAAAACGGGTGAATATGGGATTCGGATTGAGAATTTGATGTTGGCAGTACCCGCCGTGACGACTGAATATGGTGATTTTTTGAAATTTGAGACTGTCACATATTTTCCCATAGACACGACTTTAATTCAACGCAATTTGTTGGAAAAGTCAGAGCGCAAGTGGTTGAATGATTATCATAAAATGACATATCAAAAAATTGCACCTTTGTTGAATGAGGAAGAAAAACGTTGGTTGAAACAAAAATGTACCGCTATTTGAAAACACATAGGGGCATAGGAGACATAGGGTTATTTATTATACAAGCGTGAATTCAATGGAAAGGAATTTTAATTTCCATTGAATTCGCGTTTCTATGATAAATGACCCTATGTCTCCTATGTCCCTATGTGTTTTAAAATAGTGTAACTTTGTCTTTTTGTTCTTAAAAAAATCATAATGACGCATTTTTTAATTCGTATTTCAATCATAATCAACTTTTTAATGTTCATTGGTTGTGCAAACATCGTCGCGCCAATTGGCGGGAAAAAAGATACAACGCCTCCAAAAATTGTTAAAGCACGTTCCACACCCAATTTACAAACCCATTTTAAAAAACAAAATATTGATTTAGTATTTGACGAGTGGTTAAAATTGGACGATGTATATAATCAAGTTGTGGTGTCGCCGCCGTTGAATGAGCATCCTGAAGTCACTTTGGACGGAAAAACGGTGCATGTCAAGTTTGCAAAAGAGGAAGTTTTGCGCGAAAATGCGACTTACACCATCAATTTTGGTACTTCTGTGAAAGATTTTACAGAAGGAAATCCTGCGACCGACTTGCGATTTGTCTTTTCGACGGGTGCGATTTTGGATTCCCTCACCTTTCGGGCGCGGGTGGTGGATGCCGAAAAGGACGAACCGTTAGACAATTTATTGGTCATGTTGTATGATAATACAGCAGATTCTGTGGTGCGGAAAATTAAACCTTTTTATTTTGCGCGAACGGATAAATCGGGTGTCGCTAAAATTGAAAACATAAAAGCAGGAACTTTCAAGTGTTTTGCCTTGAAAGACAATGATTTAAACTATATTTTCAATCAAGATGGTGAAACGATTGGTTTTCCTGATAGTTTAATCACCTTGCCGCAATTGGATACAGCCGTTTTAAAAATCAGAGCTTTTGACCCCGTCGCTAAATTTCGTTTAAAAAATAAAGAAACAAATAATTATGGTTTTGTGAAATTAAATTTCTCTGGTGACGTTCATAAAGCAAAGATTCATTGGCAAAATGGGATTTCAAAAGTCATTCCCGAATATGGAAAAGATACTATGCGACTTTGGTATGACAACACGTCGGATGCGGCATGGTATGTTTATGCACAGACAGACACGAATAAAACGGATACCATTCGAGTAAAACCAACGGGGAATCGCGCTGATTTTTTGAAAAAAAATAAGTTTATGGCTACCTCTATTAAACAAAAAGTGGGAAATGACCCGATTTACCCTACGCCTGTACATCCGTTGAAGGCACATTTAATTCGATTCAATTACCCTATTTGGAATATAGATACTTCCAATATTTCAATAACGGATACGTTTTCTAAAAAAATGCCTTTTCGTTGTGAACGCGATTCGTTGCAACCGAACGTTCTCTATTTAAAACCGAAAAATGCTTGGGTGGAAGGGATGAAATATCAAATTCAACTGTTGCCTAATGCGGTTACAAATTTATTTGATTTGAAAAATGATACGTTGCACCAAGCTATCCTGATTCAAAATAGAAAAGAATTAGGAGATATTCAATTAAAAATCAAAGGTTTAGATAAACAAAAAAGTTATTTAATTCAACTTTTAACAGGTGGGCAATCGGTAGAGGCGCAATTTTTTGCAGATAAAGTAGTCTCTTTTGAAAAGCGGATTGAAGGCTTGAATCCCGATATTTATACGATTAAAATTGTAGAAGATTTGAATCAAAATCGAGTTTGGGATACGGGCGATTATGATAAAAAGGCGCAACCTGAACGCATTTTTTGGAAAAAATTGGAACAATTGCGCTCTAATTGGGAATTAGAAGCAGAGATTTTATATCAAATTAAATAAATAATTTAAAATTTTATGATATTACGAGCCAATAATTTGATAAAAATGTACGGCAGTCGCCAAGTCGTCAAAGATGTTTCTTTTGAAATCAATACGGGAGAAATTGTGGGGCTTTTGGGTCCGAATGGCGCGGGTAAAACGACTTCTTTTTATATGACGGTTGGTTTTATCAAGCCGAATTCGGGGCATGTTTTTTTGGGTGATGAGGATATTACGCGCCTTGCGATGTACAAACGCGCTCAAAAAGGGATTGGGTATCTGCCTCAAGAAGCGTCTGTTTTCCGTAAATTAAGTGTGGAAGATAATATTAAAGCGGTTTTGGAAATGACGGAATTGAGTGCTGCCGAACAAAATGATAAGTTAGAATCGTTGATTGCAGAATTTAATTTGGGTAAAGTGCGTCGAAATAATGGGGATATGCTTTCGGGCGGGGAACGGCGACGGACGGAAATTGCGCGTGCTTTGGCGACTGACCCAAATTTTATTTTATTGGATGAGCCTTTTGCGGCAATTGACCCGATTGCTGTGGAGGATTTGCAAAATATTGTTGCGAAATTGCGGAATCGGAATATTGGTATTCTGATTACGGATCATAATGCGGAAGCGATTTTGTCAATTACGGATAGAGCGTATTTGATGTTTGAGGGAAGCATTTTGAGGGCGGGTACTGCGGCGGAATTGGCAACGGATGAAATTGTTAAAAAGGTCTATCTCGGTAGAGATTTTGCATTAAAACAAAGAGTTATATATTAAAATGCGTTGGAATTAGGATTAAATGAGATTTTTTTGGGATTAAATAGGATTGATTTTTTAGAATTTATCGGATTGAAAGCTTAGTGTGTGACAAAAATATTTTTCATCACAGATTAAACAGATTCAACGAGATTTCACAGATTTTTTTTGATTTTAAGCATTAAAATCGAAAAAAATCTGTGAAATCTCGTTGAATCTGTTCAATCTGTGCCGAAAAGCATTTTTGTCATGTACTGAGGATTGAAAGGCTACAAATCTTATAAATCCTAAAAAATCAATCCTATTTAATCCCAAAAAAATCTTATTTAATCCTAATTCGCCCGACTCAATTAAAACAATTTTTTTTAACAAAGCCTATTTACTACAATGAAAAAAACACTCCTAAGTGCGGTTTTCCCGTGTTTAAGCGTGATGACATTCGCTCAATTACCTGCGAATTTGGAAAAATTATCTTCCGTAGAAGGTATTACGGAGTACCGACTCAAAAATAATGGGTTAAAAGTGCTCTTATTTCCTGATGCGTCGAAACCAACGATTACGGTTAATATCACGTATTTGGTTGGTAGCCGCGTTGAAGGGTACGGCGAGACGGGCATGGCGCATCTTTTGGAACACATGGTGTTTAAAGGTTCTGCGAAACACGCGAATCCTTCCAAAGAGTTGAAAGACCATGGTTGTCAATTCAATGGTTCGACGTGGTTTGACCGAACAAATTATTTTGAAACGTTTTCTGCAACCGATGAAAATTTGGAATGGGCGTTGGATTTAGAATCAGATAGGATGATTACATCGCATATTGCCAAAAAAGATTTGGATACAGAGTTTTCGGTGGTGCGCAACGAGTTTGAATCGGGCGAAAATGACCCCAGTGGCGTTTTGATGGATAGGGTTTTATCGACTGCTTTTTTGTGGCACAATTACGGCAAATCGACGATTGGGAATCGGTCGGATATTGAGAATGTGCCGATTGAGAATTTACAAGCGTTTTATCATAAATTCTATCAACCTGATAATGCGGTTTTAATCGTCACGGGTAAGTTTGAAGATGCTAAAACATTGAAATTCATTGATAAATACTTTACGCCGATTGCTAAACCATTTCGGGTTTTGCCTCAAAGTTGGACGACGGAACCCACTCAAGACGGGGAAAGAAATGTCCTTTTGCGGCGCACGGGCGATGTGCAAGTGGTGTCTTGTGGGTATCATGTGCCTGCGAGTTCGCATCCAGATTACGCGGCGGTGCAACTTTTGGTGGATATTATGACGAATAATCCGTCGGGTCGTTTGCATCAGGCGTTGGTGACGGCGAATAAAGCGTCGGGGCAATGGGGTTATACGTTTTTGACCAAAGAACCGGGTTATGCGTATTTCAATGTGGATGTGCGAAAAGAACAAAATTTGGATTCTGCTAAACAAATTTTGTTGAAAACTTTTGATAATTTAAGTCAAAATCCGTTCACGGAAGCGGAATTGAAGCGTTCTAAAACGACGCTTTTGAAACAAAAAGAGGAAATGTTTCGGAATTCGCAACGGACGGGAACGGTGATTAGTGAATTTATTGGCATGGGTGATTGGCGATTGTTCTTTATTTTGCGGGACGCATTAGAAAAAACGACGTTGGAGGATTTGAATCGGGTGGCAAATGCGTATTTCAAACCGTCGAATCGGACGATTGGGGTGTTTGTGCCAGAGGCGAAGCCAGACCGTGCGGAGATTCCTGCGATGCCAGATATTGCTGCGTTGGTGAATGGTTATAAGGGGAAAGCGGCTGTTTCTGAAGGGGAAGTTTTTGAAGCAACGCCGCAAAATATTGATAAACGGACTAAAAAAGGTCAAATTGGACTCTTAAAATACGCTTTTTTGACGAAAACGACGCGGGGAAATACGGTAAATGCGGTGTTAAATTTTAGAAATGGGGATTTGAAAAGCCTTGAAGGGAAACAAATCGTTTCCTATTTGACGGGTCGGATGTTGATGAAAGGGACTCAAAAGTTGTCGGAACAGCAGATTAAAGATAAATTGGATGAGTTGAAAGCGACGGTTCGGGTTTCGGGCAGCAAGGATTTGACGAGCGTGAATATTAAAACAGTGCGGGATAATTTGCCCGAAGTGTTGAAATTAATGACAGACGTTTTAATGAATCCGTTGTTTCCAGAAAAAGAATTGGAAGAAATTCGTCAAGAAGAATTGGCTGGTACGGAACAGCAGTTGACGGATCCGAATGCCTTGGCTTTCAATGTTTTAAATCGGCATTTGACTCCTTTTCAAAAGAATGATGTTCGTTATGTGATGACTCCTCAGGAGGAAATTGAGGCTTTGAAAGCGGTGAAAATTGCGGATGTGCGTCAATTTTATAAAGATTTTTATGGTGCGAGCGCGGGTACAGTGGCGATTGTTGGTGAATTTGATGCGGCGGCGGCGGAAAAAGTATTGCAAGATGGGCTTGGAAAATTCAAAAGTCCGAAAGGGCATCAACGTTTGACGCAAACTTTTCAAGACGTAGCGGCGAAAACGGATGCGATTAAAACGCCGGATAAGGCAAATGCGATGTTTGCGGCGGGTATGAATGTGCAGTTGGATGAAAATGACCCTGATTTTGCGGCGTTGGTTATTGGGGATTACATTTTGGGCGGCGGCGGATTGAGCAGTCGGCTTGCGGATAGGATTCGACAGAAGGAAGGATTGAGTTATGGAGTGGGTTCGTTTTTGCAGGTGGATCCGTTGGTGAAAGTGGGGCAATTTGGGGCTTATGCGATTTACGCGCCCGAAAATGTGGATAAATTGGAAAAAGCGTTTAAAGAAGAGATTGAAAAAATCTTGAAAGAGGGGATTACGGAGAAAGAATTAGTGGATTCTAAAAAATCGATGTTGCAAGCGCGGATGTTGGGGCGTTCGGAAGACCAACAATTAGTGGGTCGATTGGATAAATACTTGTTTTTTAATCGGTCTATGGACTGGGATGCCAAATTTGAATCGGCTATTGCTGGATTGACGGTGGATA
>JBDKKX010000267.1:0-7517 GCA_039795795.1 Bacteroidota bacterium
CTATCCGCGATGCCGAAAGCCAATTTCTTAATTTCTTTTTCAATTTCCGCAAGCGTCCGCAAACGGTCGGGCAAACGCGGCACCAGTTTAAAATCCCAACCTGCACATAACAATTCATCCCGTCGTTGCAACAAAGCCTCCGCACAAGCCAATTCATCCGCCTCAAAAGACGCTTTGAAGAACGGATTCACCCCATTCGGATGGGTTTTCATATATTTCAAAAGCGTTTGACGGTACTGTTCTGTCCGAATATGCTCATTGCGCCCCGAATTGCCCTCCAAACCCAAGTGCGCTTCTGCAAATTCTAATAAACCTTTTGTCCCCAGATAATGTTGACCTTCCTCCGTATTCGGACGCGCAAAAATGCGTTCATCCAAATCTAAACCAAAATAAATCATTTTAAAAACAATTAAATATTATAATTGTGAAAATTCACAAAACAATCTCTTTCAAGCGGCGCAAAATAAAAAGAATTTCAATCAATTCTTTTGTAACACTTGCATCATAAGTTTGACTAAAGCAATAATTTTTACCATCCAAAGCCGTAAAATGCCAATCTTTTCCCTGTATCCAACAACCAACCATAAACAGGTTTTTTATCCGCATTTAAGGTTTGCGCAATTAACATAGCAACCAACATTTGACCTTCCGCATCATCCACCGATTTTTTACCTTTTTTGAATTCCTGCATGAAAAAATAAGGTTTTGTGGGTGTATTTAGACCCAATTCAAAATGATTCAAAATTTGGTCTATATCATAGTTTAGTTTTTTTATATCTAAAGCCATTGTAATTGATTTAAACGCGATTTAAAGAGGCAAATTTATTCAAAAATAAGGACACAATCTGTTTTTATTCCAAATAAATCTTCAATTTTGGACAAAAGTAAGTTGTAAAAATGGAGCTTCCAAATTTTTAAAACTTTTTTTTGTATCTTTAATTGCAATATATTTTGTTTTAAATATGGAAAATAAAATTTTGGATTTAAATATCTTAAAATATAGAATATTACTTTTAGCTTTGCTAAAATTTTCACAATTTAACTTTCTACAATGAAAAATATCAAAAAAATATCAAGTATTATGCTTTACACTATTGTTTTGTTATTTATTGGGTCGTACTTTTCGTTAGATGTGGAACTACGCATCTTAGTTAGAATACTGGCTAAAAATTTTCCACTTGCTCTTGCAGGTGCATTCCTAATTGTTTTCATCGAAAAAAAATCTATGAATCCGTAAGTGGACTGGATGGTATGACTGGGTTGCTTAAAAACCGCTTTTCCAATACAGGAAAAGCGGTTTTTGCATTTAAAACAATCCTTTAACCACTGAAAAATACCTTTTTGGCAGAATTTTTATTAAAAAAAACGCTTAAAGTAAAACGAATGTAGCAAAAAGTTGTACTTTTGGGCGAAAACGGGAAAGTATTGTTTTTCCCGCCAAAAACATGATTCAAGAAAATTATCATACTACCGTCCTGTTGAATGAAGCAGTGAATGGGTTGAGTATCGTACCAAATGGCGTTTATATTGATGCGACTTTTGGCGGCGGCGGGCATAGTCGCGCTATTTTGCAACAATTGAATGCGGATGGAAAATTATTGGGCTTCGACCAAGACGACGATGCTGCTACGAATCTCATTGAGGATCAACGTTTTACGCTGATTCCGAGTAATTTTAGGGAGCTTAAAAAAATGTTGCGCTTGCATCGAATTCAACAAGTAGATGGCATTTTGGCAGATTTGGGCGTTTCATCGCATCAATTTGATGTGGCGGAACGCGGATTTTCGTACCGTTTCAACGCGCCTTTGGATATGCGCATGAATCAACAAGAAGCAAAAACGGCGGCTACGATTTTGAATACGTATCCAACAGAACAACTACAACAGCTTTTAAGCGAATATGGGGAAGTACGCAATGCTAAAACTTTGGCAACCGCGCTGGTCGCAGCGAGAGAACGAAAACTTTTTGTAGATATAAATGATTTATTACAGGTGATTGAACCGTTGGTTTTTGGTCATAAAATGCAGTATTTATCTCAAGTATTTCAAGCCTTGCGGATTGAAGTCAATGATGAATTGGGGGCATTGCGTGACTTGTTGAAACAAAGTTTGGAGGTTTTGAAGTTTGACGGCAGAATTGCTATTATTTCTTTTCATTCAGCCGAAGATCGTTTGGTTAAAAATTTTTTTAAGACGGGCGATTTTGAGGGCGTGCAGGAAAAAGATTTTTATGGCAATATTCATCGTCCTTTTCAGGTGATTACGAAAAAACCAATAGAAGCATCCGCCGAAGAAGTAAAAAGAAATACACGGTCGAGAAGTGCTAAATTGCGGATTGCAACCCGATTATAAGGATGAATGATAAATGATGAATGATGAATCTTATGTAAAATTCATCATTTATCATTCGTCATTTATCATTCATCATTTAGTATTTGATTTACAGAATTTTATAAATATGGCAGCACCAAATCCCAATAAAGGCAAATCGAATCCTGCTCCTGCGCCAGCACCAGCACCAAAACCCGCGCCTAAACCCGCGTCGCCTGCGCCTGCAAAATCTGCTGGCAGTGGTATCACGATTTCAACCAAATGGATGGAATATTCGCAAGTGGGCAGTATGGCATCCAATTGGATTTTCGGAAATTTGTCTTATGTTTTTTTTGTGTTTTTCTTGTTATTGATTTACATTTCTAACGCATTGAATTCAGAACGAAAAATTCGTCAAATCCAGCGTTTGGAGAAGGAAATTAAGGAATTGCGTTGGCAATACATGTCTGCAAAAGCAGATTTGATGCTCGAATCGAAACAAAGTGAAGTTTTGAAAACCGTCGAACCTTTGGGTTTGAATACCAATAATGCTCGTAGAAAGCGCATTATTGTCCAATAATAAACCATTTTAACATCTCATACTTCTAATCAGGGAAAGCGTGGCAATTATAAATGTTAAAGACGAAGTATTAATTCGCATTTATGTCGTCTTGTTAGTCGTGGTAGCGATAGCCGTAGCGGTTTTTGCAAAAGCCGTCCGAATTGTGACGGTTGAGGGCGCAAAATGGCGTGAATTGGGCGATAAATCGTATGTAAAATATGTTGATGTTCCAGGCGAACGCGGCAGTATTTTGGCGGAAGATGGTAGTGTATTGGCTACATCGCTCCCTTTTTTCGATTTATTTATGGATTGTGCTGCTCCGAGCATCAATGATGAGGAATTTAAACAGGGTTTGGATTCGCTCTCCGTGTGTTTTGCGACGTACATTGACCCGCAATACACGGCAGGTATGTGGAAAAAATTTTTAGAAGAGCATCGCTATACGCATAAAACCCGTTATTTGCCCATCAAAAAAGATGCAACTTTTGAACAAGTGGAGTTTATCAAGCAGTTTCCCATCTTTCGCAAAGGGCGAAATAAGGGTGGTTTGATTGTGAAACGCAATAGCAAAAGGCAACATCCGTTCAAAATGATGGCGCAACGCACGATTGGTTACGTGCGCGAAGGGGCGAATCCTGTGGGGATAGAAGGCAGTTTTAATCGAACGTTGCGGGATAGCGTCGGTAAAAAATTGATGCAAAAAGTAGGTGCGGATGTTTGGATTCCTGTCAATGATTTGGCTGAAATCGAACCTAAAAGTGGGGATGATGTCATTACCACGATTGATGTTAATATTCAAGATGTGGCACAACAGGCTTTGCTTCGGGCGTTGGACCATCATCAAGCGGAGCATGGAACTGCCATTGTCATGGAGGTCAAAACGGGTAAAATTAAAGCGATTGCGAATATCGGAAAGACGGAAACGGGTTGGTGGGAAGATTATAATTATGGGATTGCGTCGGCTACGGAACCGGGTTCGACGTTTAAATTGGCATCTATCATGGCACTGTTGGAAGATGGTGGACTTCGTATGACGGATAGTGTGGATATTGAAAATGGTCAGCATCAATACTTTGATAGAATTATGGAAGACCATGAAAAAACGCCTGCGACGAAATTGACCGTTCAAAACGCCTTTGCTGCTTCGTCGAATGTAGGGATTTCAAAATTGGTTTTCGGTAAATATGCGCAAAAACCAGATTTGTATTATCGGCATTTGAAAGATTTTGGTTTGTGTCAACCGACAGGCATTGAAATTGAGGGAGAAAGCCCGCCTAAAATCAAAGACCCGAAAGATGGTGGATGGAGTGGGGTCACTTTGCCTTGGATGTCTATTGGTTATGAGTTGCAAATCACGCCTTTACAATTATTGACTTTTTATAATGCGGTGGCGAATAATGGCAAAATGATGAAGCCTTATTTGGTCAGCGAAACCGAACGTTTTGGGCATACGGTCAGTGCATTTAAACCCACGATTTTGCGGGAAAGTATTGCGAAATCGGCTACGATTGAACAAGCGAAAAAATTATTGGAAAGTGTGGTTGATTTTGGAACGGCGGCGCATTTGAAGACGGATAAATATCGTTTTGCGGGCAAAACGGGGACGGCGCAATTGAATTATGGCGGTGCAAATAATACGGTTGGCGGTTATCAAGCATCGTTTGCGGGGTATTTTCCTGCTGAAAATCCTGTTTTTTCGTGTATTGTGGTGATTAGCAAGCCGACTCAGAACGGTTTTTATGGAGGGCAAGTTGCGGGTCCTGTTTTTCGGGAAATTGCGGATAGAATTGCTTCAACGAATGTACAATTGAGCGAACCTGTGAACAAAAAGGGGAAACCGATTTTAGGCGAACGGCAATTACCCGATGATGTGGGTTTGAAAAATGATATGGAAACGGTGTTGAAACAATTGAATGTCAAGCATTTATCGAATAGTAAAAAAGAGGATTATTGGATGGCTTTGAGACCGAAATCGGATACGTTGCAATTGTTGGCGCGTCAAGGGATGCGGAAGGATTTAGTGCCGAATGTGGTGGGGATGGGTTTGAAAGATGCGCTATTTAATTTGGAAAATAGAGGTATTCGCGTTGTTTTTGTTGGTTACGGGAAGGTTGCGTCGCAAACGCCTGCCGCAGGTACGAACGCTGCTGGACAAACCGTTACCATTAAATTAGAATAGAATAGTGTTGGAATTCGGATTAAATCGGATTTTTGGGGATTAAATGGGATTGATTTTTTGGATTTAAATGGGATGTTTCATAGAGTGCGAAAAGTAGGTTACACTTTTGGATATATTGTGATACGAATGGATGTACGGATTCCACGGATTTCACCGATTGGTACGGATTTTTTTTATTTTTTGCTGGAAACAAAGCATTGGGGTTAAAAAAATCCGTACCAATCGGTGAAATCTGTGGAATCCATACATCCATTCGTATCACAATGTATCCCAAAGTATAACCTAAAAATGAAACATCCCATTTAAATCCAAAAAATCAATCCCATTTAATCCCAAAAAAATCCGATTTAATCCGAATTCCAACTCCCTCATGTATGAAAAAAACATTCACTCATGGAATGAAACCGTTGGCATTTCCAAACCCTCCGTTCCGTAAGTATAATAATATTTTGTTATTTGAAACCCGCTTTCGGCATTAAAATTTGGGGACTACAAGGCTTGCCGTGAAGCAGCAGGTTTTGCGAACCCCATAAAAAATCTCTAACAAATTATTCAACAAACACCGAATTTTCCAGTATGACACTACGTATATGCCTATTTTGGACGTTTTTATGCTGTTTTGGGCGCGTACAAGCGACTATTTTAAAAGATTCCGTGCCTTCACGCACGTATTTGAACGATTTTCAACCCCAAGAGGTCATTCAGCAAATGGAAGTGACCATTCGCACAAGCGCGGATATTTTCTCGGAAACGGAAAATGATGTTTGGTTGGATGTCGGTCCGAGGGCTTGGCGATTGTTCGGCAAGTTTCAACGCGGTACGGTTCGCTCGTTCTCCATCAACACGGCAGATATTGAACCGACGGCTTCTGCCTGCATTTCTAAAGAAAGTCGCCTGCATGTAGGCGATATTATTGGGTTTCGGTTGGAAAAAAAAGGCGTTAGCATCCCTGAAATGGGGGGCATTTCCAACGGTCCCGACGACCCGATGGAACAATATGAACCCGATAGTGTGCGCGCCGACCGTTATTTGAAGAAAATGAATCACGCCGTCAACCGAGCGCAAAGCAAATTAGATGCGTTACAAGATTCTTTGGAAGCAGTGCAATTTCTGATTGATAGTTTTCGCGCCCTCGATAGACGGATTGGATTGATTGATTATCAATTGAAAACCATGCCTGTACAAATAGAATTTTTAACGAATGAGTTAAATCATGCTCAAAAAATTGTAACGGATTTCCAAGAAGATGAAAAAGCTGCAAAATTTATTGCCAGATCTAAAATGATGACTACCAATGAGTTATATCGTTTTATGGAGTCGTATAAACAGGAATTCCACAATAAGTACGCGGACGAGCAAAAACATAAAGAGGCTTTACAACAAGCGTTGGATACTTTGCAGGTGCAACTCAAAAATTTGAATTTGGAAAAAGAAGGGATTGAAAGTTTGATGGTTGAGTTGGAAAAGCATCAAACCGAATTATATTGTCATCGAGGCAGTATTGAGCTAATGATTGCGAACGAACGCGGGCATGAAACCAAATTATTGACGGAATATAATCCGTTGGCAGAATGGGCGAATAATGTTTTGGGCGCGATTGAGGAGAAAGATATTCCGAGCAAAGGGCAGTGGAAGCCAGAATGGATGATTGTTAAAATTAATGGTCGTTTTTTTGGGAAATATACGATTAATGAGCGTTTGAAAAAGGGGCGTTCGGTGTGGCAGGTCGATTTGGATACAACGCATGGGGGTATGAGATGGCAGGAAAAGCTATTGCGTTCGTTGCGGGCGAACCCGCCTGCGGATAGAATTGTGTACTCTGACCCAGATTTGAGCGAAATGTTGCGTACGCCGATTCGGTTGATGGATACGATGAATCAACAATTGGTGAATGTGACGGGGCGCGTCGTGAGCAAAACACCGATATATGATAAAGAAGGCAATGCGTTTTTCAGTGTTTTTGTGGAAAATATGAAGGTTTCGGGTGAAAATTTCGTTCCAGAAGCGGTTTTGATGAATAAACAACGGTATATTCAGGTCAAATGCAGCAGTTATAAGGATAAAAAAGCTAAAAATCGTTATCGGCTTTTTAAACGTATTCTTTATGGGACGCGGATGCGGATGGAAGGGGTTATTGTGCGCAGTCATTTGCGGGAAGGTTTTTGGCAATTGCAGCCGCAGAATGCAACGTTTATGAAACGTTTATGACTTTGGAATTCGGATTAAATGGGATTTTTTTAGGATTAAATGCTTAGTACGTGACAAAAATACTTTTCGACACAGATTGAACAGATTCAACGAGATTTTCACAGATTTTTTTTGATTTTCAACCCTTAAAATCAAAAAAAATCTGTGAAACTCTCGTTAAATCTGTTCAATCTGTGATGAAAAGCTTTTTTGTCACGTACTAAGGATTAAATGGGATTGATTTTTTTGGATTTTTGGGATTTCAATCCCAAAAATCCAA
>JBDKKX010000268.1:0-7516 GCA_039795795.1 Bacteroidota bacterium
CTTGAGGAATTTCCATTTTTTTATTGTCTTTTCACTCAAACAAATTTTTATCCCAACGAGTTGATAAATTTTGCTTCTTTTTTGCAAAAAAATTCTTTTTCTTGCACCCAGCTAAGTAGTTACAAAATTTATTTATATGCGAATACACGCTTGCTTCGGATTGCAACGACGGGAGAAGGAACACCTGTCCGAACCGATTTGGGCGCGCCGCGCTTGGGCGCAACTGCAAGTAATTTGTTATATTTCGTCATTGACAACCAATTGTGGAAAAGTGATGGTACGGAGGCAGGTACAACCCAAGTGAATTTAAATTTTGAAGTCTCTAATGAATTCATTATCAACCTTTTAGGAGGTGGCAACTCGGCTTACATCATCACGCAGACGGGCAATACAGCTCGAACTTATTGCATTACGCCGCAAGGTAATTTGAAACGGGTGAATTTGGCACGTCAAGTTAATTATTCTCAACCTTTTGTTTCCAAAGGCGTGCAATACATTTTTGCACACGATTCTGTGAATGCCCCTGCAACTTGTCCGAATCGGTTGCTGATGCGCTACGGACAGACAGAGGCTCAAACGCAAGTGGTGGGATTATTGGATAAAAAAAGTGATTTTTGTGGCAGTTCGCTCCATGAACCGGTTCCTTGCGTTGTGTCGGAGGACGATGTTTTATATTATAATTTGTACACGCCTGCTTTGGGGAACGAACTTTGGAAAGTGGATTTAAAAACGAATCCGACGACAACGACACTGGATTGTCCTTCCAAAGCGGTTGCGCCTTGGGAATTATGGATTTCGCAAGTCAAATTGGGGACAATTCAGCATGCGTCGGATAAAGTTAAAGACATTGCGACAACTGGTTTTTCGGATTACAGGAATCTTTCGACGGAATTAGTGAAAGGGCAAAGTTATCCCATAGAAATTACGCCGTCATTGAGTTGGATAGGCAATTTACCGCATGCGTATTGCCGTGTCTGGATTGATTTTAACAAAAATAATGAATTTGAAGCGAATGAATTGGTTTTAGAAAAAGCAGGTCAAAATCCGTTGAGCCAAACGTTTACCGTCCCTGCAAATGCGGTCATTGGAGCAACTAAAATGCGGATTTCGTTGAAATGGGATGGCTATCCGACGGCGTGTGAGACTTTTGCGCGGGGCGAAGTGGAAGATTACACAGTAAATCTTACGAATCCTGTCACGACTCCGACGACTTATTGCGCCTCGAAAGGCACGCCTTGGGAATTATGGATTTCGCAAGTACAATTGGGCGCGCTAAATAATCCATCTACCAAATTTAAAGACATTCAGACGGTTGGTTTTTCGGATTATACCCATCTTTCAACCGAACTGGCAAAAGGACAAAATTATCCCCTTTCAGTTACGCCCTCTTTGAGTTGGATAGGGAATTTACCTCATGCGTATTGTCGGGCATGGATTGATTTTAATAAGAATAATGTGTTTGAAACCAATGAGTTAGTCTTAGAAAAGGTGGGACAAAGTCCGTTTAACCAAAATATAATTGTGCCTGCAAATGCGACTGTCGGTGCGACCCGAATGCGGATTTCGGTGAAATGGGATGCTTATGCAACTGCCTGTGATACGGTCGGACGCGGCGAAGTGGAAGACTATATGGTGAATATCTCAAATACAATACCCCCAACACAAGCCCGTTCTGTAACACAAAATTTGCAAGTGGCGGTCGTCCAAAATCAAGTTCGGTTGGATTGGTTGGATTATTCCGAAAAAGTGGCGTATTACGAGGTGGAAAAACCAACAGATGATGGTTTGAATTTTAAATCCATTCATAAAAAAACGGTGGGCGCAACGGAGAATTACTTTTTTGGTTACGACCCAATGCCACTTGAAGGGTTGAATCAGTATCGATTAAAATCGGTTTGGAAAGATGGAACGATTCATTACACGCCGTTGAAAACCATTGATTATCAGCGAATTGCTAATTTTGAAATCTTTCCGAATCCCACGAAGGAGGAAGCATTGATTGATTTAAAAGATTTCGCAGATAGAAAAGTGGAATTGTCAATTTCAGACGTTGCAGGCAAGGTCATTTTGACGCAAACCATTGAAAATGCGAGCGTTACGCCTTATCGGTTGCCGATAGAAACGTTGGGAACAGGTACGTATTTCGTAACCGTTCAAACGAATGGGAAACGCTCGGTAACGAGAAAATTACAGATTTTGTAAAGCAAGTTCGCACAAGTTCGGGAAACTTTCCAAGTTTCCCGAACTTTAATAAAAAAAATGTCGTAGCTTTGCTCACGACATTTTTTTTTGAAACGAAACATTCTTGATTAATGAAAATTTGGATTTTAATCTTATCATCAATACTTTATTTGGTGCAAGCTTGTCAAAACGCGCCGCCTAAAAGGGTGAATCCAGATAAACAGCTTTTAGATTCACTGATACAGGATGCAAAATGGGAACTTTACAAGTATAATTATCGGGGTTTCTTCTTTCGAGATGATAAGGTACCCGAATATTATTTGCCTTACAAAGACACCATCCGCTTTGCAGTAAATTGCGACCTCTCACCAGCGTATCTGCAAAAGCGGGGCGATACGATTCATTTCTTCTTTAATTATTTTGACGATGAGAAAGAACACCTTAATTCTAATTTGGGGGAAAAGGATAAAAAAATGTCAGTGCCATATCATTTTACGTCCATGTCTGGTTATGCAAATTGTTATGTCGGTGAAATCGTGCGTAAACACCATGATTATCGCCACATTTATATTACGATTCAAGATTTAAATCAGGATGAAAGTGTCTATATTTCAGATTATTGAATAAATAAATTATTGGTATAAAAAATCGTAATACCCAAAAATATAAAATTTATAGCAAAATGTCGTAAATTTGTAACGTTGGCAAGGTTTAAAATCCTTTTTGTCATTCCGCAGGAATCTTTAGTTGGCGTGTTACAAAAGATTCCTGCGGAATGACAAAAATAATTCTGTGGGTAATGGATAGGGTTTAAAACATCGCCAACGTTATTTTATGCTTAAATCAATCATTGTATGAAAAATTTACAAATCAAATTGGCAGCGCGTCCGCAAGGATTCCCAAAACGCTCCGATTGGGATATTCAAAAAAACGACCTTGCGCCATTAGCCGCAGGAGACGTATTAGTGAAAGTGGAATATATTTCGCTCGACCCTGCGATGCGCGGTTGGATGAGTCTTGGGAAATCGTATATTCGTCCTGTGGACATTGGAGAAGTCATGCGGGCGGGCGGCGTAGGCGAAGTCGTTGATTCTCAAAACGATACATATAAAATTGGAGATAAAGTGACTGGCAGTCTGGGCGTGCAAGCATATTTTCACTCCGTCGGCGGGAAAGGTTTAACTAAAATTAGTACGAAATTAGCTCCGTTGACGACCTATCTGGGTACGCTTGGCATGGTCGGCATGACAGCCTATTTTGCTCTTTTGGAGGTCGGGCAACCCAAAGCGGGTGAAACAGTAGTCGTTTCGGGCGCGGCGGGCGCAGTAGGAAGTATTGTCGGACAGATTGCCAAAATTAAAGGTTGTCGCGTAGTGGGCATTGCGGGCGGCGCGGATAAATGTGCTCATTTAGTACAAAACCTTGGTTTTGATGTCGCTATAGATTACAAAAATGGAGATTTGAAAACGCAATTGCGGAAAGCCTGTCCAGATGGCATTGATGTTTATTTTGATAATGTGGGCGGCGAAACATTGGATATTTGTTTGACGATGATTCGTTTGCGTGCTCGAATCGTGATTTGTGGCGCGATTTCGCAGTATAATAATACGGATAGAATTAAGGGACCGTCCAATTATTTAGCATTATTGTCTGCACGGGCGCGGATGGAAGGTTTTGTCGTTTTTGACCATGCGGCGCGTTACGGAGAAGCGATAACAGAAATGAGTGGTTGGATAAAAGAAGGTCGCTTGAAAGAAAGTTTCCATATCGTAGAAGGGATAGAAACTTTTCCTGAATCGTTATTGATTCTGTATCAAGGAGATAAGATTGGAAAATTGATTTTGAAAGTTTAAAAAACAAAAGCAATTGGATTAAAGGTTGAAGCGTGCAAATCCTTCGACCTTTAATCCAATTGCTTTTGTTTTTTTGATAGAACTTTCCGCCATTTGCAACCGCTTCAAAAAAGGTGCAGCGCGTTCCGTAAGTGATGCTTTCGGAACCTTCAAGCAACAAAAATGGATTCACAACTTTTTGAATTGCCATTTGTTTTCAGGATGATTCGAGTCGAGAAAACCATTTTTAATCCTTAAAACTCAGAAATCATGTATCTTGCCCCTTTAAATTATGATCGTTTTTTCAAACGTGTATTTTCACACGACCACATTGCACAACGCTTTTTAGAAGATTTGTTGCAAGTTAAAATAGAGGAATTTCAAAAATTACCCGAAGAAAATCGAATTACCGAGGATGCGGCAAAAGTTGTTTTCGATTATCGGTGCAAAATTAACGGTCAATACGTCACGATTGACATGCAACAATGGCATAAAACCGATGTGGTAAAGCGATTTTACTTGTATCACGCCGTGAATACCGCGTTGCAAATGGAAACCATGCAAAATAAAACCATTTTTACAAAATCGGGTTTTAAAATCACGACTAAAGATTACAATGAGTTAGCACCCGTTTTGACCATCATTTGGATGGTGGATGACATTTTGCATTTTAAAAATGAAAATTATGTGGCGTATCAATTGTATCCCGATGCGCTTGAAAAATTCTTAGCAGATGAAGTCGTTTGGAATAAGAAAGCCTTGACTAAGAAAGGCATTCAAGATTTATTAGAGGGCAGGAAAAAAGTGTTGAAACTGATGAATAATGAGCATAAAGATTTGGATTTTCTAAGAAAAACAAATTATATTTCTTGTTTCAACACAATATTGTTAAAAGTCAAGCAGTCGAACCATACCGACGTTGGTTTGATTTCGCTGAATGTACACGAAATGAAAATAATACCGAAGCCGATTTCGATAGTTATACTTCAGATCCTGTTTTTGCAGAGATTATTCGCCTCATCAATCGGCAGAAATTGACAGACGAAGATTTAACTTATATTGCCTCTGAAGCCAAAGATGTCGAACAAGTGCAGCGATTTATTGATGTAGAGCAAGCCAAAGGACGAAAAGAAGGACGGAAAGAAGGGCGAAAAGAAAAAGCAATTGAAGTTGCTCAAATTTTGAAACATCAAGGCATTCCAATTGAAATTATTGCTACAAGCACTGGTTTAAGCATTACAGAAATTGATGATTTATAATGATTTCATGTTCAAAATTTGTTGATAATCAGTGGATTACAAAAAAAATCTCAGTAATACTTTTCGGCACAGATTGAACCGATTCAACGAGATTTCACAGATTTTTTTTTTGGATTTTTAATGCTTAAAATCCAAAAAAATCTGTGAAATCTCGTTAAATCGGTTCAATCTGTGCCGAAAAGCCTTTTTGTCACGTACTAAGAAAAAAAATTACGCATAAATCTGCTGAATCGCTGTTTTATACTTCTCCAAAATCACGCGCCGCTTCAACTTCATCGTCGGAGTCAATTCTGCTTCCGAACCATCCGCTTTCACAGGTTCCCAACTATCCGCAATCAAAACAAACTTTTTGATTTGTTCCACTTTGCTGAAATTTGGATTATAATGATCCACCGCTTTCTGAAATGCCGCGATGACCGCAGGATTTTGAATCGCATCTGCCACATTTTTCCATTCCACCCCATGACTTCCGCACCAATCACGCAAGGCTTCCATCGCAGGAACGATTATCGCAGCCACAAATTTCTGATTTTCACCCAAAATCATCACTTGCTCAATTAAAAAATGCTCTTTCAAACTATTTTCAAGCGGCGCGGGCGCAACATATTTACCACCCGATGTTTTAAACAATTCTTTTTTGCGGTCAGTGATTTTCAAAAATTGTTTGCCGTCTTTTTCCACCCATTTGCCCACATCGCCCGTACACATCCAACGTTTGCCATCCATCATTTTGATAACTTCCGCCGTTTGAACGGGTTTATTATAATAACCCAACATCACATTCCGTCCCGATGCTAAAATTTCACCTTCGCCTTCCCAATAGTTGCCATCAGAAGCGTCAATCCGCACCTCTGTGCCTTGAATAATCGGTCCCACAGTGCCAAGCAACGCCATTCCAGCCGTGTAACCGCTAATCGCAATGCCAGGAGAAGTCTCTGTCATGCCGTAACCTTCCCGAACGGGAATGCCCGCCGCCGAAAAAGTACGCAAAATCTTGACAGGACACGCCGACGCACCCACCAAAACGCCTACTAAATTGCCGCCCAAAGCCTCCCGCCACTTAGAATAAATTAATTTATCCGCTAATTTGTGTTGCAAAGCGCGCAAACCCGAATACGTTTTATCATATTCATAATCATTCGTCAATTTCAACGCCCAGAAAAATAATTTCTTCTTCAAGCCCGTCAATTCTAAGCCTTTGTTATACAATTTTTCATATACTTTTTCTAACAAACGCGGAACAGTTGTAAAAAAAGCAGGTTGTACCGCTTTCAAATCGCCGCCGTCACCGCCCAAGTTATCAATCCCAACAAAGACGACATTCGCACCGATAGATAAGTAATTGTAAGCACAAACGCGTTCAAAAATGTGGTTCAACGGCAGAAAACTCAATACTTTCGCCCCCGCGCCAATCGGCATCAAATGCAAAACCGCTTCAATATTTGAAACAATATTATCATGGGAAAGCATCACGCCTTTCGGATTCCCAGTCGTGCCCGACGTGTAAATAATCGTCGCCAAATCGTCGGAATCAATAATCGCTTTGATGCGATTCACTGCATTGATTTCTTTCGTACTGCCCAAAAGATCTGTCCAACATTGGACATAATTCACTTTATCAAATGTATAAAGCGTTTTTAAAGAAGGTACTGTGAGTTGTGCCTGCTGCACCTTCTTGAAAACAGAACCCGCTTCATCGTCCCCAATAAAACATAATTTAACCGACGCATCATTAAAAATATATTCATATTCTTTCGGGCTAATCGTCGGGTACACAGGCACATTCGCAACCCCAATTTGCATCATGCCCAAATCCAAAATAAGCCATTCAGGGCGATTTTTAACGATGACCGAAGCGATTTTATCGCCCGGACGCAGCCCTAAACGCCATAATCCACAAGCAACTTCTTGCGCCAACTGAGCAATTTCGGCAGAACTATATGATTTTTCCTGTCCTTTATGCCGATAGGTCAAAGCGCGTTCTTGAGGATATTTTTCATTTTGATAATCGATGAAATCAAACAATCGTGTTGGATTCATAATTTTAATACAATTTAATCAATGTTGAATAAAAAACCAATTTGTCATGCAAGATACTCTGTTTTTGCAAAACAAAATAATTTTTTTATCAATTTGATTTTTTTTATATCAAAACCTTAGTACAGATAAAAAAATTATGATACGAATTGGAACGCGGAGGACGCGGATTTTACAGATTACACGGATTTTTTTGAATTTATGCTG
>JBDKKX010000269.1:0-7511 GCA_039795795.1 Bacteroidota bacterium
AATTTATGCTGAAAATTCAGCATAAATTCCAAAAAAAATCCGCGTAAATCCGTCCAATCCGCGTCCTCCGCGTTCCAATTCGTATCGTAATTTTTTTTGTCACGTACTGAGGGAAACTTTCCAAGTTTCCCGAACTATTTTTATTTTTAATTGATATTTTTAACATATTGTTTTTTAAAATATTTGCGCTATACCCTAAACCACACTACCTTTGTATAAAAATCAAGAGCAAATGGATAAAACATTCATTCAAATAAAATTCATTTATCATGGATAAGTTACAAATTCAGTACGGCATTCAAGGGAATGGGATAACTTTTATGTTAGGGCTGTCCGATTACAAGGCAATTCAACGTCGCTTTCCAAAGGCACAACCTGCCAAAAGGATATTCATTGAATATGATATGAAAACCGATTTTGAAAACAATCATGCTCATTTGGAAAAATATGTTTTTCCTGCTTTAGTAGGCTTTCCAAATGAACAAGAACTTAAAACTTTTAAATTAATTGAATTTGTAAAAACACCTGGTTTCATCGTAACATACAAAATTGAACAAAACTATGACTCAGAAATTCAATCTCTATCTCGGTAAAGCGGGACAATTAGTGGTCATGTCAGAATTTTTAGCACGGGGGTGGAATGTGGCTACACCCGAAGTGACTTGTTCCAAAGTAGATTTTACAGCTTTTGTGGATAATTTTGAGGACTTTCCTTTGATTATTCATTAGTTTTTAGAATGGATTGTATCTTTGTGCCAAAACCTTGTTTATGAATTCATTGATTTTGGGGGATAATTTGGAAGTCTTGAAACGATTGGATAGTGAATCCGTCGATTTGATTTACTTAGACCCGCCTTTCTTTTCGAATCGCAATTATGAAGTCATCTGGGGCGATGCGGGCGAAATCCGCAGTTTCCAAGATAGATGGTTGGGCGGCATCCCGCATTACATTGACTGGCTCAAAGACCGCGTCCGCGAATTACACCGGCTCTTGAAACCGACGGGTAGTATTTTTTTGCATTGCGATTGGCATGCGAATGCATATATTCGGGTGGAAATCATGGATAAACTCTTTGGAATAGAAAATTTTAGAAATGAAATCATTTGGCGGCGAACCACTACGCATAATGATTCCAAGCAAGGAGCAAAACATTTTGGAAGAATTTATGATACAATATTCTTTTATTCAAAAAGTGTCAAGCAATTCAAGTTCACATCCATCTTTCAAGATTATTCAGAGGATTATACGAATGCAGCTTACAATAAAGTAGATGAAAAAGGTCGCCGTTTTAAAGCATCCGATTTATCGGCTGCTAAAGGTGGTGGAGATACCTCGTTTGAATGGAAAGGCATCAAACCTCCTAATGGTCGTTATTGGGCTTATTCCAAAGAAAATTTTGAAAAATTTGAAGTTGAAGGTAGATTATACTACTCTCAGACGGGTAAACCTTACTTGAAACATTATTTAGAAGAGATGCAAGGCAAATCATTAGATGATTTGTGGGATGATGTTTTAATTTCTAAAAAATCGGAGCGCATCGGTTATCCCACTCAAAAACCCGAAAAACTCTTAGAGCGCATTATCCTTTGTGCATCGAATGAAGGCGATGTCGTGCTTGACCCGTTTGTAGGCGGCGGGACGACGGTTGCGGTAGCCGACCGATTGAAAAGACAATGGATTGGCATAGACCAATCGGTTCAAGCGGTGAAAGTCACTGAAATGCGTTTGATACAACAGCGCGATTTATTTTCGCAAGCGTTTGAAACGCAATTGTTAAAGTACGATTATGAAACGTTGCGTTTTCAAGATGCCTTTGAATTTGAACAATTCATCGTGACGCAATTTGGCGGGATTCCGAATGTGCGACAACGCGGCGATTTAGGCATCGACGGCAAAGCGAGGGATAACACGCCGATTCAAGTCAAACGCAGCGATGGCATCGGACGCAATGTGGTCGATAATTTTCAATCGGCTATCACGCGCTATGATAAGCGTTTATATGAAAAAAATAAATCCGAAGCACGTCCGATAGGCTATTTGATAGCGTTTTCGTTTGGGAAAGGCGCGTATGAAGAGGTAGCGCGTTTGAAAAATGAGGATAATGTGCTTATCAAATTGGTAAAAGTTTCCGAAATCGTGCCGATGGCGCAACGACCGCAATTGCAAGTCACGCATACCGTTGTAAACAGCGATAAAAAAGGTTTGTCGAATGTTCAATTGGTCGCAACGGCGCAATCGGAAGTCGAAATTCAATTTTATAGTTGGGATTTGGATTATAAAGCCAATATTGGATTTCGTCCGAGCATCCTGTTAGACAAAAAAGGCGAACAAATGCTTCCGTTCAAGGCAGGTCAACATACCATTGCGGTCAAAGTCGTGAATGACGACGGGTTAGAAGCGATTGAAATCCTCCGATTCGCCCTTTAAAACCGCACAAGGTCGTACCGCCTTGTCCTTCCGTAGGAATCTTTACATGGCGTGTTACAAAAGATTCCTACGGAATGACAAGGCGGTGCGACCTTGCTTCCGAACGTTTAATTAATGCAACTGCCGTTGAATTTTAATATAATTTTGAATCATATTCATATCGACTACACCAGCTATGAAATCAATCCTTTTTGTATCGCTATTTTCCTCAAAAATAGGCAATAAATATTGTTCCGTTTCTGTCATTTTGACATAAATTGTTTTTATATTTTCCTGCTTGGAAGCCGTTTGATAAACCGAATCCAACAAAGTGGGCGATTGTTTTGCTACAAATTCGGCAATCGTGAGTGCGGCTAATTTTTGATTAGAGGCTTCAATAATCGCTTCTTTTGGCAAAATCCCCTTGATTTCAGCTCCTTCTACGACGATAAAATCCGTTTCAATGCCTTTTGTCAAGGCTGTAATGGGCATATACATCGGGTCAGCCATTTGGAAAATGGTGTATTGCGTGCGCAAAACGTTGGCAACGGTATGCCGTTTTAACAACTCATCTAAAACAACTTGTTGATATTCTTTTCGAGTCGATTGTGCTAAAAATAGGCTAAATCCAATTAATAACCATTCTATTTTAAAACTGCCTGTTTTTAAATAATGCCATAAACCTGTGCTATGTATCAATAAAACCAGAATCACGGCGTAACTGACCCATGCCGCAAGTTGAGTAGCGCGCCTTTTGTTCATTTGGGTTGCCGCGAGTGCCCGAAAAACCCGAGAACCATCCATCGGAAACGCTGGAAACATATTAAAGATGGCTAATGCGCCATTCGCTTGCAATAAAACGACCCATAAATGTAATCCTAAATTCGTTCCAAGTGCGTCGGGTTGTACGGTTAGGCTTTCTATGAAAGTTAATCGAAATCCGTAAAAGAATAGTATAAAGACACTTATCAATAAAAATAAAAATAAATTCACGAACGGTCCCGCTGCGGCAACGACGGCTTCTTGTATTGGACTCTGAAACGTATTTTCCAATCGCGCCATGCCGCCGACAGGTAACAAAATAATATCTTTTGTTTTTATATTGTAATAACGGGCAGCCAAACTGTGTCCTAACTCGTGTAACAAGACGCACACGAATAAAGATAGTATAAATAAAATAAATAAAAGCATCGTTTTAGGCGGCGCGTGTCGCACTTGATAGAGGTAGGCGGGGAACGCGAGGAGTAAAGCGAAGGACGCGTGTAGCAAAATCGGAATCCCTGCGATGCGGGCGATTTGAACGGTATATTTCATTCCATTTTTTTGCACGAAGGTACTTAGAATTGGGATTAAATGGGATTTTTTTGGGATTAAATGGGATTGATTTTTTTGGATTTGTAGGATTTTAGGAATGAAATTTTAATAATGTCATCCATTATTCTTTAAAAAATTGCGTCAATTTGGATTAAATGGGATTGATTTTTTTGGATTTGTAGGATTTTGGGCATAAAATCCTACAAATCCAAAAAAATTAATCCCATTTAATCCTAAAAAAATCCCATTTAATCCTAATTCTAACGCGCCATTTCGTAAGCCTGAATTTACCCTTCAAAAGGATTAAATGGGATTGATTTTTTTGGATTTGTAGGATTTTGGGCATAAAATCCTACAAATCCAAAAAAAATCAATCCCATTTAATCCCAAAAAAAATCCTACAAATCCAAAAAAATCAATCCCATTTAATCCCAAAAAAATCCCATTTAATCCTAATTCTAACGCGCCATTTCGTAAGCCTGAATTTTCCCCTTCAAACTCAATAAAAAATCTATATCATCAAACCCATTCATCAAACAAGTTTTCTTATATGAATTAATTTCAAAATGCGCTTTTTCGCCCGTCGCATCAATTTGAACTGTTTGTTTTTCCAAATTAACGGTCAACGTATCGGTATTCGACAAGGCAAAAATTTGTTTTAAAAAACTTTCCGACACTTGAACGGGCAATAAACCATTATTCAAAGCATTATTTTTGAATATATCGGCAAAAAAACTGCTTATCACGACCCGAAATCCAGCATCGGCAATCGCCCAAGCAGCATGTTCGCGGCTACTGCCGCAACCAAAATTCTGCCCCGCAACCAAGATTTGACCCGAATACCGCGCATCATTTAAGACAAAACCTTCAATTGGTTTGCCGTTTGAGTAATACCGCCAATCCCGAAATAGATTCTCCCCAAAACCCAAACGGTCTGTCGCTTTTAAAAAACGCGCAGGTATAATTTGGTCTGTATCAACGTGTTCTATCGCAAGCGGAACAAATTTAGAATGAATTGTTTGAAATTTTTCCATTATATTTTTTAGTGATTACACCTAACAGGTTTTAAAACCTGTTAGGTGTGGTTTGGTTTACACCTAACAGGTTTTAAAACCTGTTAGGTGTGGTTTGGTTTACACCTAACAGGTTTTAAAAACCTGTTAGGTGTAAACCGAACCTAATTAGTTTAATATGGTTCTAACATCGGTGACACGTCCCGTCAAAGCCGCCGCCGCCGCCGTCAAAGGACTCGCTAACAACGTACGCGCCCCCGCGCCTTGTCTGCCTTCAAAATTGCGGTTCGAGGTCGCGATACAATATTCTCCTGCTGGAATTTTATCCTCATTCATCCCCAAACACGCCGAACAACCTGGTTGACGCAATTGAAAACCCGCTTCCGCAAAGATTTTATCCAAACCTTCTCGAATCGCTTGTTCTTCCACCTGTTTCGAGCCCGGAACGATGAACACATGCACATTATCTGCCTTGCGTTTGCCGCGAACCAATGCCGCCACTTGACGCAAATCTTCTATGCGTGCATTCGTACAACTGCCAATAAAAACATGCTGAATCGGATGTCCTTCCAACGCGGTATCGGGTTGTAAACCCATGTATTTCAACGATTTAAGCAAATTTTTCTGCTCTGATTCGGAAATCATACTCGCGACTGATGGAATTTTCTCATTAATTTTAATTCCCATACCAGGGTTCGTTCCATACGTAATCATCGGCGCAATATCCTCCGCCTTAATCACCATTTCTCTATCAAATGGAGCTCCTGCGTCCGAGTGTAATTTACGCCATTCCGCCAATTTTTTGTTCCACTCATCGCCTTGCGGTGCAAATTTTCGACCCTTCATATATGCAAAAGTCGTCTCATCTGGCGCAATCAAACCGCCCCGCGCCCCCATTTCAATACTCATATTACAAATCGTCATCCGCGCCTCCATGCTCAACGCCCGAATCGCCGAACCCGCATATTCCACAAAATAACCCGTCGCACCCGACGCAGAAATCTGCGCAATGATGTATAATATAATGTCTTTGGAAACCACCCCTTTCGGCAAAACACCATCCACTGTGATGCGCATCAATTTCGGTTTGGTTTGCAGAAGACATTGCGTCGCCATCACCATTTCCACCTCGCTCGTGCCAATCCCAAAAGCAATTGAGCCAAAAGCACCATGTGTACTCGTGTGAGAATCACCACATACGATAGTCATGCCCGGTTGCGTCACGCCCAATTCGGGACCAATGACATGCACAATGCCTTGATACGGATGCCCCAAACCATACAATTCAATGTCATTTTTATGACAATTCTCAATCAATTTATCGACCTGCATGCGCGAAAGTCGGTCTTTGATAGGCAAATGTTGGTTTAAAGTAGGCACATTATGGTCAGCCGTTGCCACAATTTGTTTTTTACGAAAAACTTCAATCCCGCGTTTCGCCAAGCCGTCAAAGGCTTGCGGAGAAGTGACTTCGTGGATGAAATGTTTGTCAATATACAACACTTCGGGTCCGTCTGGAACGGAATGGACAATGTGTTTTGCCCATATTTTCTCAAATAAAGTCTTTGGCATAAGGCAATAGCTCTTTTCGTTTGAAAATTAATCGCGCAAATGTATAGGTTGTTTTCAGCATTTTTCTTAAAAAAATCAATGATTTTACGATGCCCAACCGTAAAAAAGGTTTATTTTTGAAGCAAAATCTTCTTTTAAAATTCATTTTAAACCTTTATATGACGAAAAGACGCGCCAAACGCGCTCAATACAAGGCTTTTGAAAAACAATTACGGGCTTTACAACGGCATAGAACACGCCTTTGGAAAGAAGAATATGCTTATGTTGAATTGGAAAAACCACTTTTTGTGGGGTATGAAAAATATTTCGCGCTCCGACCTGATATGAAAACGCGCCCTGATTTTCCAATCTTAGAAAAGTTGTTGGCACTCATTAATCATGTGCTTTTTAGCAAAAACAAAAATTTTACAAGGCGTATTCCGCGCAAAACCAAACGGGCTTATTCCGAAAAAGGACTTAAAGCGGTCTCAATAAATCATGTCATTCGGGATTTAGACCATGCGACTTGGGGAAAATTGTCTCGTGTCGAGCAATCTTATTTTTCACGCAGAGAAATCACGGAAAAATGGGGGACTGATACCCGTTATGTATGGAATTATCCATGGATGTTTGTTTCAAAAGTGCGTAAAAAGTTTGTTACGCATACGTGCATCCCCAATGCCACTAAAATGAGCGAAAGCGATCAAATTGAAAATTTTATAGAACGCCATCATTTACACCCCAAAATACGTAAAATAATGGATGGATGGGTTCAATATCGCGATTTTCGACGCAAAATTGCTTTAATTTATCAGTTGAAAGAACGACAAATTTGGCGAGAAGCGCGGCAGGAAACGCCCTTTCTAATTTCAAAAGGCGTTTAAAAATGGTTTTTTGGGGCAGTTGAACGGGGTTTTAGAACGAACAACTCAACAATATATACTTATCCTAAACGGAATGGCGAAAAATCGTAGGGGCAGGTCGTGACCTGCCCTTTTCAAAATTATTTATAATTCTTTAATTATGAATAATTTATAAATAATTTTGTTTTCAATTTGAAAAGGGCAGTTTTCAATTTGAAAAGGGCAGGGCAGGTCACGACCCTGTGCTGTGTACATAAGTTCTTTGACAGATTGTAATATGAATTATCTTTGTGAAAATTTACTCAATCCACGGAAATGTTTACAAAGATAGGAGAAGAAATCCATGCGAATAGCTGGTTTAAC
>JBDKKX010000270.1:0-7488 GCA_039795795.1 Bacteroidota bacterium
ATTTTAATCCTAAAAATCTTAAAAATCAATCCGATTTAATCCCAAAAAAAATCTCATTTAATCCTAATTCCAACGTGCCTTCATCCTATAAGATTTTCAAGATTAAAATCCTAAAAATCTTAAAAATCAATCCGATTTAATCCCAAAAAAATCTCATTTAATCCTAATTCCAACGTGCCTTCATCCAAATTCAACTTTTCCTATAATCGCTTTTGCCGCCCGTTTTTTCGATTAAAGCGATTTCTTGAATGATAATATTCTGAGAGAATGCTTTACACATATCGTAAATCGTCAAAGCAGCGATGGTCGCGCCCGTAATCGCCTCCATTTCAACGCCCGTTTTCGACGTGACGGAGGCGGTACATTGGATAATCACTTGTTTCGACTCGTTGACCTGAATCTCAATTTTACAATTTTCCAATCCAATCGGATGACATAAAGGGATTAAATCAGGCGTTTTTTTCGCGCCCAGGATGCCTGCAATGATTGCCGTTTGAAAAACACCGCCTTTTTTGGTGTAAATTTCCTTATTTTGCAACTGTTCTAACACCACATCGGGCAAAATCACAATAGCTTGCGCACGCGCTGTGCGTTTCGTGACGATTTTATCGCCAACATCGACCATCGTAGGGTTGCCTGACGCATCTAAATGGGTAAAATTTGACATAACATTTGTTTTGGTTTCATCCAGACCGTCACTCGGCATGCAAGGAACATTTTGTTGGAACGATTGCTTTTAAACTTGACTCTGCAAATATTATCATAAAATTTCACATTGCAGGTATTTTTGTGTCATTTTTTTAAAAATTATATCTTTTAAACGCTTCAATGGCTTCATATTCGGGCAAACCGAGCGCGTCGTAACTTTTTGCTGTATTTCGATTGCGTTCTTCGGCGCGTTGCCAAAACTCTCGCGCATCGGTTCCGGGGAACAAAGGACGGTCTTTTTGACTTTGATGCTTGAAAATCGCTCGCCTTTTGCGCAATAATTCATCGGGACTTAACGGCACTGCCATATCAATATGCTCCGTTTCCCATTCCTGCCAAGCACCTCGATACAACCAAACCGAACACTTTTGCATCCAATTTTTGGTTTTCAAACGCTCAATCGCTGCAAAAATGGCTTCAAGACACACCCGATGCGTTCCATGCGGGTCGGATAAATCTCCTGCGGCATAAATCTGATGCGGCTTAACCGTTTCCATCAAATGAATGATAATTTGAATATCCGCGTCACTCAAAGGCTTCTTTTTAACTTTGCCCGTTTCATAAAAAGGCATGTCCAAAAAATGCGTTTTCACCGATTCGCTTACATAACGCGCTCCCGCTTTCGCTTCGCCGCGCCGAATCAACCCTTTCAATTGTTGCACTTCGGTAGCATCCGTTTCACCCGCTTTTTTAGATTTCAATTTTTGTTGAATGGAATCAAACATCCGCTTCGTAACGCCTGTGTCCAAACCAAAAATGGCATGAAAATCATTGATAAAATCCGCAAAACGTACCACATCATCATCAAAAACCGCAATATTGCCCGAAGTTTGATAAGCAACATGCACTTCATGCCCCTGATCCGCCAACCGAATAAACGTTCCACCCATTGAAATCACGTCATCATCTGGATGCGGACTGAAAATAAGCACGCGTTTCGGAAAAACACTGGATTTTTCGGGGCGATTTTGATTGGTTTCATTGGGTTTGCCGCCAGGCCAGCCTGTAATCGTATGACGCAGCAAATTGAAAATTTGGATATTAATGTTATACGCAGAATCATATTCGGTAATCAAATCACTCATCCCATTTTCAGCATAATGCTCATTCGTCAATTTCAAAATGGGTTTTTGCTCTTTTTGCGCCAACCAAATCACTGCCCGTTTCACCAAACCTTGATTTGTCCAATCACATTCGCCCGTCAACCAAGGCATTTTAACCCGCGTTAACGCTGCTGCCGCCGCTTCATCCAACAAAATAGTGACATTTGGATGCTTTTGAAGGTAAGTCGCAGGAATTAAATCACTTATTTCCCCCTCAATCGTCGAACGAATGACTTGTGCCTTTCCTTCGCCCCAAGCCATCAATAAAATATTTTTCGCCTCCATAATCGTCCCAACCCCCATTGTAATCGCTTTGCGCGGCACATTTTCTTCCCCAAAAAAATCACTTGCCGCGTCCGCAATCGTCAACCGATCCAACGAAATCAAGCGCGTCCGAGAGCGAATCCCCGAACCCGGTTCATTAAAACCAATATGTCCCGTTCGACCAATACCCAAAATTTGCAAATCAATCCCGCCTAATTGTTTGATTTTATCTTCATAAGCGCGACAAAAGATAGGAATTTCGCTTTTTTCCAGCAATCCATTAGGAATATGCACATTTTCGGGCAAAATATCAATGGAATCAAACAGCCATTCCTTCATAAAACGGACATAACTTTGCAACGCATCGGGCTTCATAGGAAAGTATTCATCCAAATTAAAAGTAATAACATTTTTGAAACTAAGCCCTGTTTCGCGGTGCAACCGAATCAGTTCGGTATAAACGCTCGTCGGTGTAGAGCCTGTTGCCAAACCCAAAATGCAAGGTTTATTTTCCGCCGCTTTTTGACGAATCAAGTCTGCAATCGCTTGAGCGGCTTGACGAGATGCTGTTTTAGCATCAGGGAAAATCAAGGTATTGATTTTCTCAAAAGAAGTCATGTTATTCATAATATATTTGTAAATAATTGATTTTGTTTGTATCAACTTGCGTCCAGCTTTGTCATTCCGCAGGAATCTTTTGTAACACGCAAAGTAAAGATTCCTGCGGAATGACAAAAGATTCCTGCGGAATGACAAAGACGCAAGTTATAATCCTCAAAAATTATTTAAATTTACGCGCTGCGCTCACCGCTTTTTTCCAACCTCGATACAAATCAAGCATTGATTTTTTAGTTGCAACGGGTTTAAAAGTCTTATCAATTTGCCGATTTGCCACAATTTCTTGTGTATTTTGCCAAAAACCAACCGCCAAACCTGCCAAATATGCCGCGCCAAGTGCTGTCGTTTCCTGCATCACAGGTCTTTCCACCTCAACGTGCAATAAATCGCTTTGAAATTGCATTAAAAAATTATTCTTCACCGCACCACCGTCCACCCGCAACGCCGTCAATCGAATTGCTGCATCTTTTTCCATCGCACTTAAAACATCTTTGGTTTGAAAAGCAATCGCTTCCAACGTTGCCCGAATCAAATGCGCTTTGCCTGAACCGCGCGTCAAACCAAAAATCGCTCCGCGCACTTCCGAATCCCAATACGGCGTTCCTAAACCCACAAACGCAGGCACGACATACACGCCCTGCGAAGACTCCAATTGCCGCGCATAACCTTCCGTCTCATCCGCTTTTTCAAACAAACCCACCGAATCGCGCAACCATTGCACCGCAGAACCCGCCACAAAAATACTACCTTCCAAAGCATAAGTCACTTTCCCGTCCAAACCCCATGCAATCGTCGTTAACAAACCATTTTTGGAGATAAATGCTTTATTTCCTGTATTCATAAGCATAAAACAGCCTGTCCCATAAGTATTTTTCGCCATACCATCCGCAAAACAGGCTTGTCCAAATAACGCGGCTTGCTGGTCTCCCGCCATGCCCGCAATGGGAAGTCCTGCAATTTCAGGCAAAACCGCATGCCCCAATACCTCCGATGAATTGTGCACCGACGGCAACATCGCTTTCGGAATTTGCAAAGCTTTCAATAATTCATCCTCCCATTGCAAACTATGAATGTTATAAATCATTGTGCGTGAAGCATTTGTATAATCCGTAGCGTGTACTTTTCCACCCGTCAGATTCCAAAGAATCCAAGTATCCATCGTTCCAAATAGCAATTCACCGTTTTCCGCCGCCGTTTTCGCACCTGCTACATGGTCTAAAATCCACTTAATTTTCGTCCCAGAAAAATAGGCATCAATCACTAAACCCGTTTTCGAGCGCACCGCCGCTTCATAACCCTCCGCTTTAAGTTGATTACAAATGTCCATCGTTTGACGAGATTGCCAAACAATTGCATTATAAATCGGCTTTCCCGAAATTTTATTCCAAACCACTGCCGTTTCACGCTGATTTGTAATGCCAATCGAAGCAATTGTATTCACCGATTGTCCTTGCATGACTTCTTGCAAAACGGTTTTGACAGACTCCCAAATTTCCAATGCATCATGCTCCACCCAACCCGGATGTGGGAAAATTTGCGTAAATTCTCTTTGTGCGACCGCGTGAATATTGCCTTGATGGTCAAATAAAATCGCACGCGAACTCGTCGTGCCTTGGTCTATGGACAAAACGTATTTTTTCATTGTATAAAAATTAGAATTGAGTATAAAATTGAGTGCGTAAGATAAGCATATTTTATGCGTCAAAATTGCTTTTCATACAAAATAACTTCAATTTGCCCTTTTTTCAATATTTTTAATGGTTTCCAGCCTAAATGATGCTTTAAAATATGGATTTCCATTTCTGAAAAATCGTTGAAAATATTAGAATAAAAAATATATTGATTGGTATCAAAATTTTTAGCGGCAAAAGCAGAATCTTGAGGCACATTTTTCAAATCTATCAACCGAAACGCTTGCACATTCGGAAAACCAGAGCCAACGGTTTTCGTATTAATCTTTTGATTATCAAGGTATTGTAAAATTTCTTGACGCATCGAATAATAAGGCAGATGTGCCAACGTTGCATCCCAACCTGTTGCAATGGGTTGAGGATACACCCAAAAATGACCTGTGATTAAACTGAACATTAAAACTAAATATAATTTTTTAGGAAACCAAGATTGATTCAAAACCGCATGAATCGTAGCAATATTCAATATCAAATAAATCGGCAAAAAATACCGATGCGCAGATAAGTTATTGTAAATCAACGCAGTAGGTGTCAAAACAAGGATAGCAAGGATCAGCAAAAAGATTAAATGCTGTTGTACCGCGAAGGCATTTTGGAATGGTGGGTCATTCTGAATCGGATTGCGTTTTTTTAAAAAAACAATCCACCAAAGCAATAGCCAGCACCATAAATGCCCAAAATCGACCAATCGCCATGAAATGACCACTAAATTTTTGCAAAATCCAAATAAAGATACTTTTTCAAAGGACGCTGCCCAAGAGGAACCTGGAAAATAGCCAATCCAACCTTTGGCAAGATAGTGTCCGCCCAGAAATAAAATGCCGAACAAACCACTTACA
Organism: Bacteroidota bacterium; assembly: GCA_039795795.1. Classification (GTDB taxonomy): domain Bacteria; phylum Bacteroidota; class Bacteroidia; order Chitinophagales; family Saprospiraceae; genus JAAFJT01. Next base: position 5,224 of record JBDKKX010000270.1, read on the forward strand.
GAATAGGGTAATATTTTTTTTAAAATATAGGGTATCGAATAATCATTTTGCCTTAACACATCAAATAAAAAAATCAAGCATACACACATCATCCCGCGCATACTCGTCATGGCTAATCCAAGTGTACCAATTATTAACCATTTATAATCTTTTCTAAATAAGGCATTTATACTGGTCAAAAAACAAAATACCAATACGACATCAGGAGAAACCAAACTACTTTGTGCCCATAAAACAGGATTCACCACTGCTAACGGCAATAAAGCGGTTTGAAAACCTGCTTGCATAATGGCTTGACCTAAGCGATAGAATTGATAAGCGATGCCAAATAAAAAAGGCAACATTGCGCAATGACTTGCAATCAATGATTTACCTAAAATCTTCCAAATCAACGCAATATATATTCCGAAAATAGGCGGATGTCCACTATCCATGACATCGGGCAACCAAAATTGGTTGAAATGATTTTCATAATAAAAATCAGCATGCCAAGCCGCTAATTGTACCGTATCCCAAAAAAAAGCGTTTTTACAAACCACAAAGGTTAAAATGGTTTGCAATGCCCATACGGGAAAACAATTTTTGACCCAATTGGGTAAATTTTTTTGGGTAAATTTTTTCTCAATAAATGTTAATTTTGCCATGATTGGGCAAAAATGATAATTATTTCAAAAAATACAAACTTATCACTTGAAAAATTTAGGGATTCTCTCGTTATACGTGTTGCTGTTGTTTCGCATCGGTTATATTTTTGGAGAAAATGATTTGGTGGAAGATTTATCTTATGCTAAGTATTTGACAAACAATGATTTGTATAAAAATGATTTTTATATACAACATATTGCGAATCACGTCCCAAACGAACGTTATTTTTTTGCAAAGGTTGTTTCTTGGTTTGGACATTGGACAGAACCTATATTTTTTTTAACTCATGTCCTTTTAAGTTTTTTATTGATTTTAGGATTGCATCGCTTATTCGATTTGTTTATTGAAAACAAAGTGTTGACATGGCTGAGTTTGATAATATTATTGTTATGTTTAGAAGGTATTCATTTGGGAGGCAATGAGTTATATTATAATATGTTAGTTCCAAGTTTTGTGGCTCAAGTATTTGGATTATGGGCAATACAATTTTTTTTAGAAAAAAAAACAAATTGGGCTTGTATTTTCCTGTGGATAACAACGCTTTTTCATCCACTAATTGGAGTGCAATTATGGACAATTCTAATCGGTATTTTGTTTATCCTTTTTAAAAATATTCCAAACAAGTTGCAGTTTATTGTAAAATCGTTTTCATGGATCCCATTTTTAAGTTTCACGCTTAGTTTTATATGGATTTTAAAAATACAATCCAATTATAATGTGGGCGATATTTCCAACGATAAATTGTTTGAAATCATGCAATTTAGGGCTTCGCATCATTATTTTCCACTTAGTTTTCCAATTAAAAACGGTTTAATTTTATTACCAATGATAGGTTTTAGCTATCTATTTTTTCTAAAAAAAGACATAAGGATTGCTCATTTTTATGAAATCGTCTTTTTCGGCATCCTCGTTTATATGATTGGCATCTATATTTTAAAACAACCTGTGTTTTTAAGCACGCAATGGTTTGCGACAACGATTTGGTTAGAAATGTTTTCTGTCATTGGAATAATGGCTTATTTTGAAAATAAAATTTTATTTTTGCTCAAAAAAGCAGGTGAAAAGCAAATTATAATTGGTTTAAGTACGCTTGCAATGATTGGAATTATTTTAATAATGCCCCAATTTCGATTATTTAAAAACAAATCATATCATTTTTTTTGTTTTGAAAACAAATCGCCCAGCCAAAATATTGCGTTACAAGCTAAAATGTGGACAGATAAAAATGCCATTTTTGTCATTCCGTTTGAAAATACCGATTTTAAATATTGGAGTGAACGGAGTGTTTTCGTGGATTATAAATCCATTGCGCATCAAAAAGCGGCTTTATCGGAATGGTATGAACGGATTCAAAAAATTTATGGCGTTGGTTTTGATGATTATCGTAAAAAATTGAATATCAATGATTTAGCAAATCAAAATTGGCTTGCTAAATCGGAAAAAGATTTTTTGAACCTCAAAAAAGAAGGTGTTACTCATGTTTTGACTTTCAAAAAACATCGGTTAAATTTGCCTATTCTATTAGAAAATGAAGATTGGATTATTTACAAAATGTGATGCAATTCTCAGTACGTGACAAAAATACTTTTCGACACAGATTGAACAGATTCCACGAGATTT
>JBDKKX010000271.1:0-7479 GCA_039795795.1 Bacteroidota bacterium
AACATTGATCTACCGCTTTGTCTAAGGCTTGATGCGCTTTCACCAAATCGGGCGGCATCGTCAACGCATCATACAAATCCGCTAAACTGCTTTCGGGATATAACTTTCGGATTTCCAATACTTTATGGGCGCAATCGGTGACTTTTTGCTTTTGGGCTTCGGAGACATTTTGCGGAAAGGGGTAATTATTGTAAACGATATCTTTGGAATATCGAAAATCACTTTTCAAACGTCCACACACGTACTTCACCCAGGTCATGTGCATTCGAGACATTAATTGTCCAAAAAGATACAAATCGCCATTCGGAATCGTCATACAGGTATCGCCCGCGATAGCCGTTTTATCAAAAAAGCCCATCGGAATATATTTTCTATTTTCGGAAGATACTCGCGGAACGACAATAAAACTTTCAGGATTATTTCTATCTCTGAAAAGGGAAGGCATCGCAGCAAATTTTTGAGTAGAAGGCGCAACACTCGCTTCTCTAAACTTTTTGACTTGTGTTACCCGTTTCATTACTTCGGGCATCGCTCGCAATTCCGCAGGAGTCGCGTGAACCAACCACAAACACCATCGTTTTTCATTGTTCAAAAATTCTCGTGCACTGATGAGTGGTTTCAAAAATTTATCCGATTTAGGTTCTTTTTTTACAAAATCAACCTTTTCTTCGTCCGTCATCAGCAAAAAACCACCATCTAAGGGCATATTTCCAAAATTCATAGCGGGCACAGGACAAAGCGGGGTAGAACGTTTATGAATAAATACATTTGTGCTATCCACCAAGTACGCATTAATATTTTTAGCTTTGATTTCTTGGGGTTCACTTTTGACCGTTTCGTATTCGTATATTTTTTTATCCGACGAATCGCTTTGTGCAAAACCAATAATCACGCAATAAACCGCCGCATTTCCTTTTGCCTCATTGCTCCATTTAAACGTTTTATGCGCAAAATGAATATTCATTTGATATTCATTCAATAACACATTCCATAAAATACTTACTTGTTCCCCTTGCGAAACCGAATTGGTACTTACAAACGCGGTCTTAATCGTCGTATTTTGCATCAAATTGGCGGCTTTCGCATACCATGCCGTCACATAATCCAACACCCCTACGCCTTCTGCATTTTTAAAAACCGCTAATAAATCTTGACGCTGTGCTTCCGACATCATTTTAGAACCCACAAACGGCGGATTCCCCAAAATAAAATTCAAATCATTGGTAGCCACAATGGTTTTCCAATCAATGCGTAAAGCGTTGGTATGCAAGATTTTAGCGGCTTTGCGCAAGGGCAACCGAACAAAATATTGTCCAAACGCATGACTGACTTTCAGATTCATTTGATGGTCTATCAACCACATCGCCACTTCCGCAATCCGAACCGCAAATTCATCATATTCAATCCCGTAAAATTGATCCACATCTACATTGATAATCGAATCCACATTCGTAACCAATTGATTTTGATAGAGTTCCTTCAAAACCAACAATTCCAAATCCCGCAATTCCCGATACGTGACGATTAAAAAATTGCCGCAACCACACGCAGGGTCTAAAAACCGCAATTGAGCAATTTTTCGATGAAATTCATTCAATTTCGGTTTATTTCCTAAGATTTTGGCAAATTCCACATATAAATCATCCAAAAAAAGCGGTTTTATCAATTTTTGAATGTTAATTTCCGACGTGTAATGCGCGCCCAGATTCCGTCGTTCTTGAGGATTCATCACCGTTTGAAACATCGAACCAAAAATCGCAGGCGAAATTTTACCCCAATCCAAAGAACACGCTTCTAATAACATTTCGCGCATGGAACGGTCAAATGCCGCAGGTGCAAGCACTTTTTCAAATAATTTGCCGTTAATATAAGGAAATTGCGCCAAATGTTCGCTTAAATTCGTCAACCGTTGTTCGGATGGCGTATTCAAAGTATGAAAAATGCTATGCAAGTGCATCGCTAAATCGCTGCCATCGGTATGCGTATGCAACTCAATATATTCCCAAAATATATCTTTTTCAAAAATATGGGTATCATCCGCAAATAAACAAAACAAGAGTCTTACTAAATATTGTTCCAAATCATGCCCTGTATAATGAACGGCTTTCAATGCATCGTGCAATTTGCCCATTAATTCGGCAGCTTGGATATTCACAGGGTCAGAATCTTTATAAGTGCGTTTTTCATAACCCGCCATAAATCCAAAATGATGAATATGTTGCACCAATTCCGAAAGACCAAAATGAGTTTGTGTATTTTCATCCAAATCATACAAGTTAAAATGTTGAAAATCACACACTAATATATATCTTGGTAGCTCATATTCTTTTAGACCTGTAAAATAATCTTGGACTTGTAGAAAAGCTTTTTCTAAATCCTTACCTGTGGATTTGTGTTCCACCATCAAAGTCCCTTTCCATAACAAATCTATGAAGCCTTGTTTACCATTTAATTTTTGAACGGCGGTCTCAAAACCTGCAAGCCGACGGCGGCTGATACCAAAAATATTAAAAAAAGCATCCCAAAAGGATTTTGCTTCGGCATGTTCACGGTGCTCCGATGCCCATTCCTTTGAGAAAACGAGGGCACGCGCTTTGATTTCATTCCAACTGAGTGGCATAAAAGAGAATTTCTGTTGGTTATCGTTTTAAATCGGCACAATTGTAAAAGCTTACAAAGCGCATCGCGCCCATTTTGCAATAGAAATGCTTTAAAAGATTGGTTTTGTGGTTATTTATTGTGACAGTAAAGGTATATTATTACCAAACAATAAATTAAATAAAATTTTAAATAATTTGTATTTTGTTTTAAATAAAATAATTATAAATAGTGAATTATAATTATTTACTTTTTTATAAAAATACTTTATAATTTTGTGTTAAGTAATTCAATTCAATCATTAAAACAGCACCAAAAGATGAATTTGGCATTAAAACCATTAAAATCAATAGATTTAACAGATTCTTTCTTCGACTCTTTGAGAGAAGACTATGACGGTTTTGACCATTGGTATCAAAAAAAAGCGGATGATAATAAAGAAGCTTATGTTTTTGAGCTAGATAACCAAGTAAATGGGTTTTTACTCTTAAAAGATGAAAAAAATTTAACTATAACAGACGTTACACCCGTCTTACCCGCTCGAAAATGGTTGAAAGTCGGCACTTTCAAAGTAAATCCTCATGGCACAAGGCTTGGCGAACGTTTTTTAAAAAAAGTGTTTGATTATGCTACCCATAATAGTTTTGATACTATTTATGTGACAGTATTGCCCAAGCACACTGCACTCATTGAACTTTTTCAAAAGTATGGTTTTAGAGAATGTGCGACCAAAGGAGCAGAAAAAGTATTCGTTAAAACGCTATTGAAAACGGTTGATGATATTTTATTAGATTATCCCAAATTTAATATTGTAGGCACGAATAAATTTTTATTAAGTGTTTATCCCGAATATCATATACACCTTTTTCCTGATTCTATTTTGAATAACGAAAGTTATGACCAATTAGCGGATGTTACACATACAAATAGTATTGAAAAGGTGTACATTTGTGCCATGAATTGTAGCCGTTTGCGAGCAGGAGATAATTTAGTCATATACAGAACAAAAGACAAGTCCGATATGGGAAAAGCCTATTATCGTTCTGTGGTTACTTCGGTTTGTACAGTCGAAGCGGTCAAAACCAGAAAAGATTTTAGAGATTTAGAAGATTATTTACTGTATTGCGAACGGCACAGTGTCTTTGAACGCCCTGCCTTAACGGACTGGTATCAACAAGACAAACCACTTTATGTTATAAAAATGGTTTACAATGCTGCTTTCAAGAAACGCATTACTCGTGGTCATTTAATAGAGGAAGTTGGTGTAAATGGTGATGATAGATGGGGCTTTTATCCTTTGACAGACAACCAATTTATTAATATTATCAAACAAGGAGCGATTCATGAAAGCCTTATTATCAATCAAACCACAATTTGTTGAAAAAATATTTAGTGGAGAAAAGCGATTCGAGTACCGAAAATGTATTTTTGCGAATAAAAATATTACCACAATTGTCGTTTACGCAACGATGCCAATTGGCAAAATCGTGGGAGAATTTAGAGTAGATGAAATTTTAGAGAATAATCCTTCGGATTTATGGATAGAAACCTGTCCTTTTTCGGGGATTGAAAAAACTTTTTATGATGCCTATTTTGAAGGTAAATCTAAAGCATTTGCCATTAAAATTAAAGATGTGCAGATATATGATGAACCTATCAATCCATATATGAAAAGAGAAAAATTTACGCCACCACAATCTTTTTGTTATTTAAAATCGTCTCATTGTTTTTATAATGAGTAGCAAATTTGAAAAGGCATCGAAAACTTGAGAAGTTTTCGATGCCTTTTCAAATTCCTATGATTTTAAAAAATAGCTTTAATTGCTATTTTTCCAATTTCTATAAGTATCCTAATGGAAACTAAGCAAATTCAGTGTCACAAGAATAAAAAGAAGGCTGCTCAGTTAGTAGTATCATTTGCTTAACTCGTTTAGTAATATTAAACGCTACTATTTGTATTTTTTGTAAAATATATGCAATTATAAAAATTGGTAATAAATATATTATCCAAGCACCTGTATTAAAGACTAATGCGCGCACAAGATAGTAAATACCCTGATTATATATCTCTATTACTTCTTTATGAGAGGTATTGATTGTATTAATTTTTTTTTCAATTTCTTCTACTAGTGGTTCATTATGCGCTAACTTGTCACTTGATCTAAAAATTACATACAAACTAATATAAGGCAAAATTTTTATAGAAGAATTTATAGAAGAATTTACTAAATCAAAAATTTTATCATCTTTGAGCTGACCAGAAATTTTTAAGTAGATTAGCCTGTCCCTAAGTCCAAATAGTTTAAATCTTGATTGCAGTCTAAACATAGGCATTAGTATCGCGTCATACACGAAATGATACCCAGATAATAAAATAAGTATGAATATTATAGTTGCCATGATGATACTAATTATTTAAATTGTTTGAATTGCTTGATGGTAATTTTTTACTTATTTTTTGTTCTTGTAATTTTTTCTTTTCTTCTGCTATTCTCGTCATTTCTTGATGATGGATACGACGTTGATAACGGTTAGAGAAATACCAACCTAAAATACTGATAAAACTGATACCCCAGCCTAAAAAATGCATAGTTGTAAAATGAGAAAACACCTTGAATACAAGTTTACTTGTATCGTCAGAAGGCATCTTTAACACGAGAATGATAATAATTGCACCGATTATAGCTATTGGAAACTGACCTTTGTTAATAGATGTTACTCCTATGTCTCTTATCATACCCCATATATTGGGTTTGTTTGAATCATTGTTTGATCTTGCCACTGCTTCAACGTTTTTTTGACAAATTTAGTTTAATTTTAAATATTAAATTTACTTACAAAAATAATTTTTTGCAAGCGTGATTGCAAAGGTACGCTATAATAAATAAATAAATAAAAGTTTTGGAAATTTAAGAAAAAAATTAGTTTTAAAACATTTACCAACTTATTTTAGGCAATATCAATATTTTAAATATGGGTATAAATTGCAATAAAGTCGTTCATAAATAATATTAAAAAATGTGATTTATTAAAATAAGACTTATAAATAGGTTTCCGAAACTTGAAATGCTTAGGAAACCTATCCAAAATCCCTAATCCTAATTTATTAAAGTTATTTGTGAACGACTCTAATAAAACACAAGTTTAATATCTGTAATCCCCAAAACATCAGTAAAAGGGAGGTATAACAAAGGAAACTTGGATACTAATTTGCACAAATCCAAGCGTTCTGCTTAAAAAAAAGTTCCTTATACGATTTGTTTAAACCTTCCAAAAAGTGTATATAATTGATTTTCAATTACTTCCGTTTTTTCTTTTCCACTTGAAACATCGGTGCATTCAATTGTTCGTACAGCCCAAACAAATATTCGATTCTACTTAATTCATTTAAGAACGCTTGCGGGCGATAACATTGATCTACCGCTTTGTCTAAGGCTTGATGCGCTTTCACCAAATCGGGCGGCATCGTCAACGCATCATACAAATCCGCTAAACTGCTTTCGGGATATAACTTTCGGATTTCCAATACTTTATGAGCGCAATCGGTGACTTTTTGCTTTTGGGCTTCGGAGGCGTTTTGCGGAAAGGGGTAATTGTTGTAAACGATTGTGTTGGAATAACGAAAATCACTTTTCATCCGTCCACATACATATTTTACCCAAGTCATGTGCATCATGGCAGTCAACACTCCAAAATAATACAAAGAAGCATTTGGTATAAAACTTACATCGGTATTTATAATAACATTTTTTGATATATAACCAATTGGTATATAATTTCTTTTTTCAGAAGATACGCTTGGAATAATCAAAAAATCCGTGTTCGGTTGTCTAATTTCTGCAAATAACGTTGGAAAAGCGGCTAATTTTTGAGTGGTCAAACGAGAACTACTCAAACGATATTTTTTAACACGCTCAACTCTGTCTAATACATTTTTTAAATTTTTAATATCTGTTGGTTTTACATCTTTAAGCCATAAACAATATCTTGCTTTATTGTTAATAAAATCCTCAGAACCCATATAAGATTTAATGAGTGGTGCTGCATTGGGCTCTGTTTTTAAAAAATCATCTTTTTCGGATTCATTAAAAAAGATAAAATTACCATCATCATTTGCCATATTGCCGCGTGAAATTGCTGGAACATTACACAATGGTTTCGTCCGTTTTAAAACTGTTAAGTCATTGCCTTCTGCCAAGTACGAATTAATATTTTTAACCTTGCGTTCAATCGGTTCAGATTTCACATTTTCGTAATCGAAAATCCGTTTATTCTCAATACTTTGCGTGCCAAAACCGATGATAACGCAATGAACTGCTGCATTGCCTTTTGCCTCATTACTCCATGCAAACGTGCGATGCGCAAATTGAATTTTGAGTTTATACTTGCCAAATAATTCTCCCCATAAAATGCCGACTTGTTCCCCTTGTGCAATGCTATTCGTCGAAACAAACGCCGTTCGGATTTCTGTTTTTTCGGTAAATTGCGCGGCTTTGATGTACCATGCCGTTACGTAATCCAGCACACCCGCGCCTTGTATGCCTGCCATGACGCGCTCCATATCCGCTTTTTGTTCTAAATTTTGTTGTTGTTTGCCCACAAACGGCGGATTCCCCAAAATAAAATTCAAATCATTGGGAGCCACAATGGTTTTCCAATCAATGCGTAAAGCATTGGTATGCAATATTTTAGCGGCTTTGCGCAAGGGCAACCGAACAAAATATTGTCCAAACGCATGACTGACTTTCATATTCATTTGATGGTCTATCAACCACATCGCCACTTCCGCAATCCGAACCGCAAATTCATCATATTCAATCCCGTAAAATTGATCCACATCCACATTGATAATCGAATCCACATTCGTAACCAATTGATTTT
>JBDKKX010000272.1:0-7472 GCA_039795795.1 Bacteroidota bacterium
GATGTACGGATTCCACAGATTTCACGGATTGGTACGGATTTTTTTTATTTTTTTGCTTGAAACAAAGCATGGGTTTCAAAAAATCCGTACCAATCCGTGAAATCTGTGGAATCCGTACATCCATTCGTATCAAAATGTATCCCAAAGTGTAACTCAAAAATGAAAAATCCGCGAAAATCCGTCCAATCCGCGTCCTCCGCGTTCCCATTACATCGCAATTTTTTATTCTTTTTGCGCTCTTTTTGCCCGTTGCATTGGATTTTCGGTTTCTGGATTGCGCATTTTGAACAATTCAAACCGAGATGGCTGCAATTTAGGTGGGAAATAATTGTTTGAAACGTCTGTATCTGCCGTTTCCAAATACGGATCCACCACAATTTGCTTGATTTCCTTATCCGATTGGAAGATTTTCGTTACCTTTTTATCGCCTTTGCGCCAGATTTCGGCTGGAATCCGATGTAATGTTTTCGTTCCGTCCACTGCTTCCAACTCGACGATGATGGGCATCACCAAATCACCCACCATTTCAAAAGTCACTTCATAATAATTTTTTGCGCCATTTTGTAACAACGCTTTTTCCTCCGCCCCCAGCGAAGCCATATACTTGTCATAATCTTTTTTATCTAATGCGTTGGTTGCAAAAGGGTCGTCATCCGTGTAATAATCGCGCAAAGAACGGTCTTTTTCATCCTGCGTTTGCTTAATTTCCTTTTCATTGCGCAACGACACGATACTTCTCGGTGCATTTTTAGCTTCTTCGCGGCGTTTTTGCGCCTCGACGGTCGGATTTTTGCTGTCCAGCTGCAAAACCCGCACTTTATCAATGGCAATATCGACATAATCCGTCGTATAATACCAGCCGCGCCAAAACCAATCCAAATCCACTCCGGAAGCATCTTCCATCGTTCTGAAAAAATCCGCAGGCATCGGATGTTTAAACATCCACCGATTTGCGTAAGTTTTGAACGCAAAATCAAACAATTCCCGTCCCAAAATCGTTTCGCGCAAAATATTTAAAGAAACGGCTGTTTTGTTATACGCATTATTGGAAAATTGGCGCAACGATTCTGAATTGGTCATAATCGGTTCGAGGCGCGCTGGGTCGCCTTTCATGTATTCGGCGACGTTGGAAGTCGTGCGGCGAGTTGGAAAATCGCGTTCCCACTGTTGTTCGGCGAGGGTTTCCAAAAACGAATTCAAGCCTTCATCCATCCAAGTCCATTGACGCTCATCCGAATTAACTATCATTGGAAAGTAATTATGCCCAACTTCATGAATGATAACGCCAATCATACCATATTTTGTTCGTTCTGTATAAGTACCATCCTTTTCAGGGCGACCGCCGTTGAAACAAATCATGGGATATTCCATCCCAATTTGGTCGGTGTGCACCGAGATGGCGACTGGATACGGATAGTCAAAAGTATGATGGGAATACCATTTTAAAGTGTGCGCAACGGCTTTTGTGGAGAAGCGTTCCCACAATGGATTGCCTTCTTTCGGATAATAGGACATCGCTAAAACGGATTTTCCATTCGATTGCGGAACGCCCATCGCATCCCAAATGAACTTCCGCGAACTTGCAAAAGCAAAATCGCGCACATTTTCGGCTTTGAAAACCCACGTTTTGGTCGTGGAAGCGCGTTTGCCTTCTGCGGCTTTCGCTTCATCGGGCGTGACAATGAGCACAGGTTCGGTTGCCGTTTTGGATTTTTCCAAACGCGCTTTTTGTGCCGCGCTCAAACAAGCATCTGTATTTTGCAAAACGCCCGTCGCCCCTACAATATGGTCCGACGGCACCGTTAAAGCCACTTCGTAATTGCCAAAAGTCAAGGTAAACTCGCCCGCCCCTAAAAATTGCTTGTGTTGCCAACCTGTCACGTCGCTATATACGCACATACGCGGGAAAAAATGCGCCACCGTATATAAATAATTGTTATCTTCGGGGAAATATTCATAACCTGCACGTCCACCAAGTTTGATGCGGTCATTAATATTGAACCACCATTTGACTTTAAATGAAAATTTATCTCCTTTTTTCAACGGTTTTGGCAAATCAACGCGCATCATCGTTTCGACAATCGTGTAAGGAAGCGGTTTATTCGACAGATCGCTGACCGTTTCCACCTTAAAACCACCGTCATAATCGGGAAAAACACGTTTAAATTGCCCGACCGTCATTTTGTCCGCGAATTTAGTCGATTCTGCTTTTTGGGCAAAACCATTTTTTTCCATATTATTTTGGTCGAGTTGCAACCACAAATACGTCAAAACATCGGGTGAATTATTCGTATAAGTAATGGTTTCATCGCCCGACAACTTTTGGGTTTGGTCGTCCACCCCGATTTGCATTTTGTAATCGGCTTGTTGTTGCCAATATTCATGTCCCGGCGCGCCCGAACCCGTGCGATAAGCGGTTGGCGTAGGCAAAATTTCTTCTAATTGGCGGAATTTGTCTTTGAACGGCGCGCCTTGCCCTTGCAGCTGGGCGGAAAAGCCTATCATGCAACTCAACATCCAATAGAAGGATAGATTTCGATTCATGCTTTTTAAATATATTTAATAAGTGAAGATTTAAAATACAAAAATACTTAGAATTAGGATTCAATGGGATTTTTTTGGATTAAATGGGATTGATTTTTTGGGATTTGTAGGATTTGCAGAATTGAAATCCTACAAATCCCAAAAAAACCAATCCCATTTAATCCAAAAAAAATCCCATTGAATCCTAATTCTTAAACCGACTAATAATCAAAATGCACCCAATAATACACAAAATGCCCAAAAAATGCACCCAAGTCAGCACTTCGCCATCCAAAATCCCCCAAGCAACCGCCACAATCGGCACAAAATACGTCACCGAACCCGCAAACAATGCCGACGAAACTTGCAACATCCGCGCAAAAAAGAATTGCGCCACCGCCGTCCCAAAAATGCCCAAAGTCGCAATCGCAGCAAAAGAAGTTGTACCTGCTGGATTCGCTTGCATCGTTGCTAACCAATTGGTTGTCAACAAGATACAAAATCCAATCCCGCCTGAAATCGTCACGGCAATCGTTGCCAAAGGCAATGCAGGGACTTCTGCTAAATGTTTTTTGACCCAATTGAGGTTGAACCCGTACAAAATAGTGGCTAAAATTACCCATAACGAATATGAATTTAAACTCAATTGACCTTTTGCATTCACCAAAATAATGGTTGCAGACCCTATAAATCCTAATGCCAAACCGACAATTTTCAACCAACTCGCGCTTTGTCGAAAGAAAACAATGCCTAAGATGAAGGTCATACACGGGGTAACCGCATTCAAAACGCCCGTCATCGCACTCGGTAAACCCGCTTGTGCCAACGCAAAACAATACGCTGGAATACAAATGCCTGTCAATGCCGATATCAAAAGATGAAATCTTTTTGCTTTCGGGACGAGTGCCAAATGAGGTTTTACGAACCAAATCATCACGCTCATCGCAAACGTCAAGCGTAAACTTGCCGCTTGAATCGCGGTGAAGGTGATTAATGTGCGTTTATTGAGGATGAAGGTACTGCCCCATACCAACGTTAAATACAAAAACGCTGTCCAAATAATAAGTTTATCTTTCTGATTATCAGCCATTTATAAATTTAAATTATTAAGTATTTATAATTGAGGTGTTGGAATTAGGATTAAATAGGATTTTTTGGGATTAAATGGGATTGATTTTTGGGATTTTTGAGATTTAAAAATAAAATCCCAAAAAAATCCCCAAAAATCAATCCTATTTAATCCCAAAAAAATCCTATTTAATCCCAATTCTAAAGGCGAGTTTCAAACGGTAAGTGCGGCGCGGCATCGCATAATACGCCACAGATTGATAATTGGTATTAAAAACATTATCAATATCAAAATGAGCATCCATCCATCCCACTTTCCAAATAAAACGCTTTCCAAATCCAAGATTTGCCAAAGTAAATATGGGCAACTCTGCCGAATTATCCGCTAACGTATAACGTTTTCCAGAAATGCTTTGTTGATAAAACATAGAAAAAGTCTTATACGAAAAAGAACCATTCAAACCCGCTTGATGTTTGGGTATGTAAACCAATTGTTTGGCATCGGCATCCCCGCCCACTTGCACCGCCGCATTATACGCATAATGCCCTGCCCATTGCCAAGTACCTTTTGGGAACATTTTTTTAAATGATAAGTTCACTTCAACGCCCGTCGAACGTGTTTTAAGCAAATTGAAGGGTTGCCATAAATTGCCCGTGACAGGTTGCCAAACAATTTTATCCAATGTTTGATTCGTATAAAAAGTTGTAGAACAATCAATTACATGATTTGAATTTTTTTTATAAAAATCAATCCCTGTTTCCGCCGCATATCCCGATTCTGGTTTTAAATTGGGATTGCCGCCCTGCGCCCAATACAAATCATTGAAAGACGGCAAGTTATAATTGCGCGAAAATTGCCCACGAATTGCCCAATTATTTTTAAATATAATTTTTGAACCCATTGAATAGGTCAATGGAATAAATGAGTGATTCACCTTTTCTTCGCGCAAATTAAATGTAAGTGTCTTGTTTTTGAACCATTCAACGTTGTAAGAGGCGAATCCAGCTATGTTTTCACGATGGACAGGTTCTGCATAATTGTTCGTCACCGCCTGATTCCACCTGTAATGTACGCCTAAACGAATGTTTTGATTTTTATTTAATACAAATTGTTCTTCGATTTCGCTTATAAATGTTTTAGGTTTAAATTCCGAATTGCTTATCAAATCACTTTGATAACGCATATATTCATCAAAATAGCCTAATCTAATTTTTGTAATGGCTTGATTATCAACGTAATTCCATTCTGTGGACAGCCGTGTAACGCGGTCTTTTTGTTGGGCTTCGTCGTTTCGAGCAACCATCGTTGGAGGAAGTTGACGTTCCGCCGCTTGATACCAAAAATGTGTTTTTATAACTTGTTTTTCATTGATTTTCAATTCATTATGATTGAAAACATTAAGTTGACGTGCTCCTGCATTTATTTGTTTTTGAAGCGGCTGCCCCACTTCCGAAATATTTTTAAATACAAAATCATTCACAGCATTAGATGCCGTTACACCCGTACTCGTAGCCAAAAAATCATTTCGATAGGCAGTCGTTAGCCCCATCGAATACGATTGATAACTTGCAATGGATTGATTTTCAATGATTTGAAATCCTTTTTCGGCAGGTGGCGTATTGTCGATAAAAATAGTCCCGCCCATCGCACCACTGCCAAATAAAGCACTACCACCACCGTATCGAATCGAAATTTTATTTGCCATGTTTAAGGGCAACAGGGATAAATCAGCAATGCCATGCGTACTGGTTTGAATATTTAAACCATTCCAAACCAATGCAGTATGATTCGCGCCTGTCCCGCGCAAGGCAATTGAGGATAGCCCCGTACCATAAGATTTCAAAGTTGCAGCAGTGAGCGCGGGCAATACTTCTGCGAGCGTTTTGCCCGATTGCAAGGTGGCAGAATCCAAATCCTGTTGAAATTGCCCGCCCGCATAACGCGAAAGGCGATTGTCCGTCACCAAAACAGGTTTTAAAAAGACGGCATCTTGTGCGTGTAAGCGATTAATAATCAATATTATCGCAAAGATGAGCGTTAAGTTTTTTTTCAAATCGTAAAAATTTGTGGCAAAGATACTTTAAAAAGGTTTATCTGTGATTTTTGTGAGAACACATTGTTTTTTTGGGAACACATAGGTACATAGGACACATAGATTTTTTAATCCATTGATTTCTAAGGTGTTGAAAAAATCTATGTGTCCTATGTACATATGTGTTCCCAAAAAAAACAATGTGTTCTCACAAAAATCACGGATGCGCAAAAAAAAAAATTCCAATAGAATATGCCCTTGAACAAAAAAAGGGCATTTTCAGTTTTAAGAAATTAATTTCCATATTATTTTTACGTTCATTTCCCAACCAAAAAAAAATTATAAAAAGATGGCATTACAGATTAAAATGGCGGAAACACCCGAAGAATTTGAACAAATCGAACGCCTTATTTATGAAACGTTCGTCGAAGAAATCCCGCAACATCCCCAAAATCAAGCTAAACGATTGAAAGATAAATTTCATGAGAAAAATCAATATTTAATTGCTATTTTAGAAGGCGAGGTCGTTGGAATGGTGGTGTTGAATGACAAACGACCGTTTTCATTAGATTATAAAATTAAAAATTTGGATGATTTGCTTCCACCTTTTAACAAAATTGTGGAAGTCCGACTTTTAGCCATACAAAAATCTGTGCGGGGTGGCAAAATTTTGTTTGAATTGATTCGAGCGATGGTGGAATGGAATCAAGATAAAGGCGTTGATATTGCCATCATCTCTGGCACGACGCGCCAACAAAAATTGTATAAAAAAATGGGTTTTGTGCCTTTTCACCCTGCCATTGGCTCGGAAGATGCGACTTTTATACCGATGGTACTTGTTGCCAACCAATTTTTGGCAGCCCATAAGCATATCATAACTCAACATTAAAATAAAAAATGATTCGTAAACCATCCCTTAATTTCTCAACGGGACCCGTGGGAATGTCCCGCCGTGTCAAAACGGCTTTAAAAAAAGAAGGCATTTCACATCGGTCGGATGCTTTTCAAGCGTTGCTTTTAAAGACGCAAACGACATTATGCGCGGGTACGAAAGCACATTTTGCACAAATTTTGACGGGTTCTGGAACGCTCGCCAATGATGTGATGGTCGGACAACTTAAAATAAGCCGCGAAAAAGGCTTGATTTTGAGTAATGGAGATTTCGGAAATCGATTGATTCATCAATGTCAACGGCAGGGTGTGCCGTTTTATGCCTATTGCGTCGATTATTGTATGGCATTTGATTTGGCGGCGATTGAAAATTTGCTGAAAATTCATGCAGACATTAAATGGATGCTTTTTGCGCATTGCGAGACGAGTGTGGGTTTTATCAATCCATTGGAAGCCCTTTGCGCGCTCGGGCAAAAATATCAGGTGCGGGTCAACGTGGATTTGATGAGTTCGATTGGGTGTATGCCATTGGATTTATCCACCGTCTCGTTGGCGACGGCTTCGAGTGGGAAGGGATTGGCTTCGATTGCAGGTTTGGCGGTGCTTTTTTCGGATAAAAAGTTGATTTCTGCCCCTGATTTGCCCTCTTATTTGGATTTAGGCGTGTATTTTGAGAAAAATGGAGTGCCTTTTACCCTTTCGCCCCACCTTTTGGAAGCCTTGTCGGAGCAAGCCGAAGTGGTTATGAAGCCTCAACATTGGGCGAAAACCCAACAATGGAGTGTTTATTTGTCGGATGCCTTGCATAAAATTTCATTTATTCAGTTGGTTCATACGCAAAAAACACATGTTTTCACGCTTTTTCTGCCCAAAGCGTTGGATAATCCGAATAGTGCAGCCGCATTAGGCACTTTTTTGCAAACCCAAGGGATTGAAGTCAGTTTTCAAAGTGATGCG
>JBDKKX010000273.1:0-7448 GCA_039795795.1 Bacteroidota bacterium
AAAATCCTAAAAATCTTAAAAATCAATCCTATTTAATCCAAAAAAAATCCTATTTAATCCTAATTCCAACGCGTTTAACGATTAAAATCGAACGGTTTCTGTTTTTTCTGCCTTGCCTGCTCTATTGGCGACCCGTACCGTAACCGTATAAGTTTGTCCACCCTGTACAGGAAAAGTATAGCTCAATAAATGCGTTTTGGCATCGTATTTAAAATCCGTAATGTTTTTATCATTGACAATCAATGTAATATCACTTTGTTGTGCACCCATGATAGTTGTTGTCAAAGTCGAGGAAATAGGCTTAGGGTCTAAGACATCAATGACAGGGCGTGTCAAAACCAAATCTGCCACTGTAACCCGAATGATTGGCAAAGGTCTTGTCCGTTCAGGCAAGACTTCTCCGCCTGTTTGCGCAACCACATTGACCGTCGCTTCCGCCGCCGCAAATCCACCTTTGCCAGTTGCCGCTAAAACAATCACATTTTTACCCTCATTCAAATTCAACGTTGCTGTCACGCGCCCATTGTCAAAATTGAAAGTAGGTAACGGATTGCCATTCAACGTCACCGTAACATTGCTTTTTTCTACATTCGTGGTTTGCCCCTCAAATTTTAAGGTTTGAGTTTCAATCGTGCTATTTTTAAGGGCGGGATTTAGAATCGTCGCAGTAGGTGCCGCAGGGCGATTCCACAATAGCTTAATTCTATCCTCTGCATTCCCACCCGCGTTAGAAACCGCAATTCGCACTGCATTCTCACCCGCTTGCAAATTGCAACCGACCGTCAATACATTGTTAAACACTGTAAATGGAATGGAATTCCCATTCAAATACGCTCGAACGCCTTCTTTTCCATGTACATTTTCCAAATTCGCTTTCACTGTAACAAAATTTTGTGCATCATACGCCGTTCCGTCCGCCGGAGACGTAATGTGCACCACAGGCGGTTTTGGAAAATTGTAAACCACATTCACGCTGGATTGATTATTGCCATCTTCATTCTCCACCCGCACGGTTACTAAATTATTGCCTTCTCGCAAAGGCACTCTTGCCGTCAAACTTTTCAACAATTTGTCTATTTTAAACGCATCAAATTTAGCATCATTTACATACATTGTCACTTGGCTTTCTGTTGTAATATTTAACAAAGCGGCTTTTACCGTTGCTTCAGGAGTCGTCATCACGGCATTATTTTGAGGCGCAGTAATCGTCACCCGCGCAGGACGCTTCTCCCGAATTTCCTCAATTCGGATAACTGCCAATTGTGCCTCATCGCTTCCATCTTGATTTTGAGCCGATAAACGCAATGTATTCACCCCGACCGTCAACGGAACGTTCGCTCGCAACACTTTGTTATTTTCATCAAAATCAAAACTATTAACATGTACATTATTGAGTTTCAAGGTAATAGCACCGCGTTGTACATTTAAAACCGTCGCTTCAACTGCTACTTCAGACTGCGTTGTGCGCGTTCCTTCATACGGGCGCGTGAACCGAATCGCAGGAGGCAGTTTCTTCGCATTGCAATAAATATCCGTTTCATCTCTCGCTTCGCCGCTTTCATTGCGCGCAATCACCCGCAACAAATTATTGCCAATCCTCAAATTTAAATTGCCCCGAATCATGCCTGTCCCTTCGTCAAACTGCCAATCATACAAATTATTGCCATTAAAATAAACTGCAATATCATTTTTATTCACCACATGTTGCACCGCCGCACTGAATCCTGTTTGGCAACCATTATTATTCCCTTGAATATTGCCCTCCACAGAAATCCGAACGCCAGGAAAGGGTAGGCGCGGTCTTTCTGTGTCACAATTTGCCACACTTTCGCCCGTTGCAGAACCCACTTCGTTTTTAACCTCAATATTAATTCGATTTTCCCCCGAACGCAAACGCGCTCGTCCTGTGATTTGGTTATTCGCAAACGTCCAATTATCTATCGGCGAACCATTGAGATACACTTTAATATCATTTCTATTAGAAACATTTCGAACCGTCGCAGTCCAATTGTTTTCACAACCTAATGGATTGCCTTTCACAAACGGTTCCATTTTAACGCTTACTCCTGGGGGCAAAGGACGCGGTTTTTCAATGTCACAATTGGCAGAAGCATCGCCTGCCGCAGACCCTGATTCATTTCGTGCTTCCACTTGAATCCGATTGGTACCTGCTTGCAAACGCACGCGCCCATTCAAACGATTATTGCTAAAACTCCAATTATCAATCGCATTGCCATTCAAATAAACGTGAATATCATTTCTATTAGAAACATTTTGTACGGATGCAGACCAATCTTGTTCACAACCCGATTCATTGCCTTTCGCCAAAGGAGCCGTATAAACGCTGACCGCAGGCGGCAAAATCACTTTCTTTTCTTGCGGGCGATTCAAGGTAATACTATAACGGTCTGTCGCTTGCCCCGCCAGATTGCGAACCGTAATCACCGCTTGATTCGAGCCTTCTCGAAGGTTCAAGCGACTTGAAATGTTGTTATTATAAAAAGTAAAATCTGTAATGGGGTAATTATTAAGCGTTAAGCTCACTTGGTCTTTTCGGTCGATATGGTGCGTTGTGGCGCGGAAATCGACCACACTGGTTTCTGTAACACTCACGCCCGAAGGTGCTGTAATCTGAACCGTCGGCATCAACACGGTTGGCGCGATGGGGTCTGGTTTGGGAGTCGGAGTAGTAGGAACGGTTGGATTCGTGGGATTGGTTGGATTACCCGACTCAATCGGTTTGCCAATTTTCACGCTTTTAATCAACATCACTTTTGCCGTCGTCGAACCCGACCGATTGCGCGCCGTGATAATGCATTCATTCAACGGTGCGTCAACGCCCACCGTCGCAATAAATTCTTTGCTGAAATAATCAAACGGTTTTGAAACCCCATTGACTTTAAAAGTCACATCCGCCCCCGTTTCGATGCCCGTGATGCGCGCTTGAACCGTTTCAGTCGCATTATAAGTCGTGTAAGGATTTTGGTCTGGGCGATAAATCGTAATTTTCGGCGGTTTTTGCTGACTTTCCGAGCCCGAAATAATCCATTTGAAGTCCAAAGACGTGAAATGATGCAAATCATTGCGCGGCGAAATCGTATTATCATTATCCCACTGTTGCCCATCAAACAAATTGGTTTGCGTAAACATCACGCGATGACCAATCCCGACAGAAAATTTTGGAGTCAATTGATACCCCAATTCAATCCCCACATTGGGCATAATACCCGCTTTGAGCGTTCCATCAAAACCATCGCCCGACGTTTCATACGTGCCATCGCGCATCGTCAATAATTGCTGCCGAATCGTCGCAACCGATTGATTTGGATTGATAGTCAAATACTTATACTTGGTATCATTTGCATCTGTCTGGTCGGTGCCCACATAATAAACATCTAAACCAAACCCGCCGTAAAGCGATAACAAAATGCCCTTGGTTTCGCGCAATTGGTTGAACGTAATCACGCCTTCCAGCCCTA
Organism: Bacteroidota bacterium; assembly: GCA_039795795.1. Taxonomy (GTDB): domain Bacteria; phylum Bacteroidota; class Bacteroidia; order Chitinophagales; family Saprospiraceae; genus JAAFJT01. Next base: position 3,480 of record JBDKKX010000273.1, read on the forward strand.
ATTCACCAAAATCATTTCGATAATTTGCATAATATAACGCATCGCTCGTATAATTTGCATTTGGATTATATTTGCCATTGACGGCGTAATTTAAATCCATTAAACCCGTAAAAGGGCGCGTATTCAGACCGAACGAATTCGCATACATGGCGCGGGCGCGAATGCCTAAATCCAGATAATTGCCCCGATTATGTATAAAATTTTTCTCCAAAGTAAGCGCAAGCCCCCAACCTTTATACAGATTAGAAACATCACTACTTTGATACGAGTAACCGCCGTGTAGCCCAAGGGTATAGTAACCTTGAGACTCATTGAAATAAAGGCGTTCCGCACGGCGAGCAGAATCAGACACTTCAAACTCGATTTGACCCTGTGCCATCGCTGGTTTTGTACAAACAAAAAGGGCTAAAAAAACCCAGAGCGCGTTGGTAAAAAATTTCATTGTATTCGTTTTAAAATAAAGCATAAAAAATTATGTCGGAGCGTGTTTATAATAAGATAATGCAAAGATAACGACTGAAAAATCACTTTGCGCAATTTGCAAATTAGTTTAATTTTTAATTAACTTGTATTATTATTTTTAACATAACAAAGTGTTAACGAATGTATAATGTTAAAAAACACTTCATTTCATAATTAATTTAAATTAAATTGTTTATCAAGCATATAATTAACATAGTGTACTATTGACAAGAATTAAACTACTGCTTACCTTTGCAGCAGAATTACAAAATTCCCCAAGCATCATTCTACCATCGCATGAACTTTCCACCAAAACGATTTTTTAATAATGAGTGTCCCTCGCTGGGTCTCTATTCGACAGTTTGCGCCCGCGTACCTCAATTATGATTTGTTACAAATTCCGAAAAAACCGTCACAATTATAACTAAATGTCTTCGCTCGCGTATTAGACATTGAAGGGTTTGTTTATGTGTAACGGCTTTCTTTTTGTTTTTTAAGGAGCAACTGGAAAAGGTACTGTCACAAACGAATGTCAAATATGAGTGTTTTTTTTTAAAATAAGTCCCTTAGTTGTTTTTTTTTTTCGTGTTTTTTTGCAAACAGTCGAGTTCGTTTCTGGGTTTAAGTGTTTCGAGCTTAAATAAAAAATCTAATATTTGAATCAACGTCATCAAGTTTAATCGTTTAAAAAACGCGCATGAGAGTTCATAACAGTACAAATTGTTTAAAATTAACTTCAAATCCTGATCATGTCGAACAAGTGGAGTCGTTCCTGCAACAAATCGCTACTCGATTTGGCATTACGCCCGACACTTACGGCAATATTTTAATTAGCCTTACAGAGGCAGTTAATAACGCTATTATTCACGGCAATCGGTCGGATATGTCCAAAACGGTGGAAATCCGAAGTGCAAAATCCCGAGACCGATTGAGTTTTGTAGTGAAAGATCAGGGAAGAGGATTCGATTATAAGAGTTTGCCTGACCCGACTACGCCTGAAAATCGGTATCGATGTGGGGGCAGAGGGGTTTTTTTAATGCGAGAATTATGTGATTGTATTAGTTTTAGAGATAATGGAAGTGCAGTTGAACTAAAATTTAAAATTTAAGGCAATGATGAATGATGAATTTGCAAATTCATCATTGCTAAACAGGTTGAACTAAAAAAAATTTTTATAATATGATTTAGACCCAAAAAGAGAGAAAAAGAAATTTTTTTTGCAAAAAAATTTCTTTTTCTCTCTTTTTGGGTCTAAATCATATTATAAAAATTTTCTTTCGTTCAACCTAATTGCTAAAACAGAAAAGCATGACTTTACAAGAAACGCAACAAATTGTTGATAAATGGATTCGGACGATTGGCGTTCGTTATTACAGTGAGTTGACGAATACAGCGATTTTGATGGAGGAAGTGGGAGAAGTAGCTCGTTTAATGGCGCGGATTTATGGCGAGCAATCGTTTAAAACGCCCGAATTAGCGCAAAATGCTCCTGCGGAATTGGCAGACGAATTAGCAGATGTCCTTTTTGTGTTGGTTTGCATTGCAAATCAAACAGGTATTGATTTGGAAACTGCCCTTCGGAAAAACCTCGAAAAAAAGACGAATCGCGACCGTGACCGACATGCGAATAATCCAAAATTGAAATAAAAAAAATGTGTCAATTGTAATCAATTGACGCATTTTTAATTATAGGTTCTTACAAATTTTAATTCCTTTTTGTTGTCACATCTCTCTCCAAAAAGGATTCTACACACTTGCTAAATCAATCCCACATTTTTTTAATGTATCGAAATCAAATGTCATCATCAAAAAATTAAAATTATCTAAACAAATGTTTATCAAGCAGTTAGCCCCAATAGCGATTGTAATAACCCTTTTTTTGAAGGGACAAACTGCTGTTGCTCAATCGGGGGGCGAAAAACGAGATTCCATTACTTTATCCAAATTACCCCAATTTTTAATTCGTTTCAGCGACACGACGAGTCGAGCGACGATTGACCGAATTTTAGCAACTTACAATGCTAAAGTGGTCGATTCGCTTCGTTGCGACGGCAAAATGATTCTGGCTCAAGTGATGGGCGCGCCGCCACCGCCTTTTACGGGAGTCGTCGCGATTTCGGAAGATGCCAAACGCAAAGCGGGTGTGAGTAGCTCTGAACCGAATTATGCAGGTAAATTGCCAAACAATTTGTTAGATACGACACGCTATCATTATTCGCCACTACCGCCTTCCTGCCGAGACACGTCGAATGTGCGCGGGCGTTGTCAACAACCTGCGGGAGAAGATTCGACCCTGATTGCGATTATTGATTCGGGTTTGGATGGCGTGATGCACGGCGATACGTTGGTGCCGAATGACCCCATTTTCAAGGGAAGATTGTGGAATGATGGTACAGGCTCCTGTGGTTTTAACTTTTTGAACGATACGAAAACGCCCTTGGATTCCAATAGTCATGGGACGCATGTAGCGGGCATTATTCAACAAACCCTTGATTACTACGGAGTTAAGGCGAAATTGATGATTCTTAAAACCCAAGATAAAGATGGTTATGGAACGGTTTGGGATATTTGCCGCGCTATGGATTACGCGATGTGTCATAAGGCAAATATTGTAAATATGAGTTTGAGTTATGCGTCAATAGATTCGGCAAATACGCCCGGTATTTTGGAACAGATGATTACGTTGGCGGGCAATCAATACAAAATGTTGGTTGTTACGGCGGCGGGCAATAACGCTAAAAATGTGGATGGCAGCAATTTGAGTAACCTCAATAAGCCGATTTATTACCGTCCTGCGTCGATGAAATGTAATAATTTAATCAGCGTTGGTGCAACCACTTGTTTGTCGAATATAGCGTCGTACAGCAATTATGGGACGACGAGTATTGATTTAGCGGTTCAAGGCGATTCGATTTTCAGCAGCGTTTTGAAAGGTCGTTGGGGTTTCAAAAATGGGACTTCGATGGCAACCCCTTTTATTACAGGTACGGCGGCAATTTTGGCAAGTCGGCGGGGCGGGAATCCGTTTAATCCTTTGAATATTAAAGAAGCGATTTTACAATCTGTGGATAATCAATCTTATCTGACGACAAAAGTGGCGAAAGGCGGTTCACTCAGTGCTTGTAATGCGCTGTCGTATTATGTAACGCATGTTGCGTCGCAAGAAATTGTACCGCCATCTGTTGGGTTGAAAGTTTATCCGAATCCTTTTGAAACGGCTGTGCATGTTGAATTTGATTTAGATAAAAATCAATCCACTGAAATTTTAATTTATAATGCATTGGGACAAAATATTTTGCGTCATGCAATGGAAGGTCAATCGGGATTGAATCAATGGTTGTGGCAGCCGACTGCGCAACAATCTGCTGGTTTATACCATATTGAATTGCGTACTTCATCGGGACGGAAAATTCAAAAAGTAGTGCGATATTGAGTACAGGGCAAAAAAAGGTGTAGAGCGAATTGGAACACAGATGATACAGATTTTACGGATTTACACGGATTTTT
>JBDKKX010000274.1:0-7448 GCA_039795795.1 Bacteroidota bacterium
AGCTTATTTTCGGCAGTTGGAAAAAGAAAAATTGCGTGAAATATTACCCATACAAAATGGTGTGTTTGCAACAGGGGGCGGCGCGCCTTGTTTTCACGACAACATGGCTTGGATGAATCAACACGGAGTAACCATTTATTTGCAGGCAAGTACGCAATTGCTGTTTGACCGGTTAAAAAGTGAAAGTGATAAACGACCTGTCCTTGGCGGTCGTTCCGACGAAGAATTAAAACATTTTATTTCCAACAAAATCGAGGAACGCAATTTCTATTATTCACAATCTACTTGGACAATTCAACAAGGAGACGGGGATGCTGAAAATATTTTAAAACAAATTATGGCACTTGATTTAGATTCATCGCATTCGATAATTCGATAATATTGCGCAACTTACGCACTATAAAAGTGTTGATTCCGATACGATGAATCAACACTTTTATAATTTTAGACCTTAGCATCTTGGTACAGACAAAAATTACGATGCGAATTGGAACACGGAGGACGCGGATTTTACGAATTTACACGGATTTTTTTGGACTTTTTTTTGGATTTTAAGCCTAAAGTCCAAAAAAAATCCGTGTAAATTCGTAAAAATCCGCGTCCTCCGTGTTCCAATTCACTCTACACCTTTTTTTGTCCCGCACGAAACCACCAAGTATGCTCAAATTTTATTAAAATTGCACCCTATTCTGAAAATAAAATTGATTTTCATCATTCATACAAAAATCCAATGATTCATCAAATTCCTAAAATTCGGTTTGCGAATAGCGGACAATTTTTCTTAATTGCAGGTCCTTGCGCTATCGAAAGCGAAGCAATTGCAATGGAAATCGCGGAAAAAGTTTCTAAAATTTGTGAAAAATTACAAATTCCATATATTTTTAAAGGTTCTTATCGAAAAGCAAATCGCAGTCGATTAGATTCTTTCACGGGCATTGGCGATGAAAAAGCATTGAATATTCTAAAAAAAGTGGGCGAAAAATATCATTGTCCAACCACAACAGATATTCATACTGATGAAGAAGCCGAAATTGCCGCACAAGCTGTGGATATTTTGCAAATTCCTGCTTTTTTATGTCGCCAAACGAGCCTTTTAGTGGCTGCCGCTAAAACGGGAAAAGTCATTAGTATCAAAAAAGGTCAATTCGCCAGCCCAGAAACCATGCAACATGCTTTACAAAAAGTGGTGGATTCGGGCAATTCACAAGTAATGTTGATTGAACGCGGCAATACGTTTGGTTATCAAGATTTGGTCGTTGATTTCAGAAATATTCCTGAAATGCAACAATTTGGTGCTTCGGTTGTCATGGATTGTACGCATTCTTTGCAACAACCCAATGCTAAAACGGGGGTAACGGGTGGAAAACCTGCCTTGATTGAGACGATTGCAAAAGCGGCGATTGCAGTGGGTGCGGACGGTTTGTTCATAGAAACGCATCCCAATCCAGCTACTGCGAAAAGTGATGGTGCAAATATGTTACCTTTGTCTCAATTGGAATCCTTGCTTGAAAAATTAGTTCGGATTCGCAAGGCTATTATTTAACTCAAGTTGCGCGGTGCTTTGTAATAAAGAAGGTCGCGCAATTTCAAGGTCAAGTCAAATGCGCCCAAAAGAAAAGGTCATCGTTGTCGAAACGATGACCTTTTCTTTTTTTAATTCGCCCCGAATTACACAAATTTTCCTCAGTACGGGACAAAAATACTTTTCATCACAGATGGAACAGATTCCACGAGATTTCACAGATTTTTTTTTCGATTTTCAATGCTTAAAATAAAAAAATCTGTGAAAATCTCGTGGAATCTGTTTCATCTGTGCCGAAAAGTATTTTTGTCATGTACTAAACAATTTTTTATAATTTTTTTTATTTTAATAAGTCTATTCCAATAAAAAATTGCATATTTGCGAAACGTTATTCAATATTATTTATAACTTTTGCAAAACCATTTTATGAAAATTTTTTTTGAAACAAAAAGGTTTAGAAACCTTTTAATGTCCTGTTTTTGCGCACTTCACGTCAGCGTTTATGCACAACAAGCACTTTCTGGAACCGTCACCGATGAAAAAAAAGAACCTGTTGCGGAAGCCTCTATTGTCTTGAAAGGGCAGCCTTCTATCGGAACGATAGCGGATGCACGAGGCAGATTTAACTTAACCGTTCCGACATTACCTGCAACCCTCGTTATTTCCTTTGTCGGCTACAAAACCAAAGAACTCGAAGTCCAAAAAGCGGGCAACTTGGACATTGAATTGAAAGAAGGGGATTTTTTAATGTCGAGTCTTGTGGTTACGGGCGCGTCTCGGCGGGAAGAAAAAATCATGCAAGCCCCTGTTTCGATTCAGAAATTAGATGCCAAAAGTATTGCCATAACGCCTTCCGCTAACTTTTTTGATGCCATCGGGACACTTAAAGGCGTTCAAATTATGAATGGGAGTTTGACGAATTCTTCGGTCAACGCACGCGGTTTTGCGGATATGAACAATTTGCGTTTTTTGCAATTCATGGATGGAATGGATGTGACGACTCCCGGTTTTGGGAATTATGGCAGCCCTTCGACTTGTTCGTAATTGGATTTGCAAAGTGTTGAATTTGTGCCGGGCGCGTCGTCGTCCTTGTATGGCGCGAACGCTTTTAATGGCATTTTGCTTTTTGAAACCAAAGATCCTTTCAAACATCAAGGTTTGAGCGTTCAAAACAAGGTCGGCTTGACGCAACAATCCGTCGCGGGCTCGAATTTATACAATAATTTTAATTTGCGTTACGCCAAAGCTTGGAATGATAAATTTGCTTTTAAAGTGGATTTTGAAAATGTCGTCGGAACGGATTGGATGAATGATGATAAACGCATCCGTTACCGCACAAAAGCCCTTTGGAAAACGGCGAAAGATGCAGGTCGGGAAGAATTACAATATGACCCGAATGCGAACGGTTATGATGCGATTAGTCTTTTTGGCGACCAAGACCAAGGCGGTTTTGCGAATGTCGCGGTCAAATATAAACATCCTGCGACGGGTCGAGATACGACTTTGACCATGGCGCGTACGGGCTTGTGGGAAAAAGATGTGATTGACCACACCATCAATAATTACAAATTAAATGCGAGCTTGCATTACAAAATTACACCGGATTGGCAAGTTTCGTACTTGTTCAAGCAGAGTAATAACGATTTAGTGGTTCGGCACACGACTGCTTATGCGTTCAAAGACTTGATTTTAAATCAACATAAAGTCGAATTGAAAGGCAAAACGTTAACGGTTCGCGGTTATTATTCGGGGCAGAAGACGACCCAAACTTATAATACGGGCATTTTGGCGAATAAAATTCAAAAAGGATTGGTTGCGGATTCGACTTGGAGTCGTTTGATGGGCGAACAATTAGCAGGCAGCAAGACGGTTGCCGAAGCGCGAACGATTGCGGACAAAAATATTTCGAGTAATATCGGTTCCGCAGAATGGAAACGCTTATGGACGGAATCGGTGGAAGATCCGTATCCTTTTGCGGTGACGGTTGCGGGAAAATCGTATCCCGGTTTTGGTTCCAAGTTAGTGGAATATTCCAATTTTGTACATTTCGACGTTTTAAACGATTTTTCATCGCTTTTGAACGACGTTTTACAATTGCAAGCAGGGGCGAGTTGGCGCAAATACACGTTGAATTCCAAAGGTGATTATCCTGAAGGCACGTTTTTCAGCGATAACCGTTTAGTGCCTGTGGGTTACACGGGTTCGGCTACGTTGTATAATGGCACGATTGGGATTAATGAAGTGGGTATTTTTGGTCAGGTGAGCAAGAAATTCTTAAACGACCGTTTAAAAGTACAAGCATCGGGTCGTTACAATAAATCTACGAACTTTACAGGGAATTTTACACCTTCTGCGTCGTTGGTTTACGCGGCGGGCAAGGAAAAAGAACATAATTTTAGGGTTTCGGTGCAAACGGGTTTTAGAAATCCGTCGTTGCAAGAGCAATATTTGAATTTTTTTGCAGCACCTACGACCGTCGTTTGGGGCGGAACGGAGGACAATATTAACCACATCATTGATAAAAATTTAGCAACAGGCGCGTATTATTCGGGACAAGAGATTAAAAACAGTTTTAAATTGGGCAATGCGGCGGGTCCTGCTTACACACATCTATATAATGTGCCAGAACGCGCTACTTCTTATGAATTCGGTTATAAAGGATTGATTGCGGAGCGACTTTTTGTGGATTTCAACTATTACAATACGGCGTATGAACATTTTGCGTATCGCCGCACGGCTTATTCGCCGTTGACGAATAAAACCTATTTAGTTTGGGGCAATGCGGCGGATAGTATTTCAGTCGGCGGACAAGGTTATGACCTCAATTTGGAATACGCACTAAGGGGCGGTTATAGGATTGGGGCGAATCATGCACAGGCTTCGTACAGCATTATCAATAAAAATAATAATACGGCGATGGATTTTTATAAAACAGATATTCCATCGTTCAATACGCCAAAAAGTCGGATAAATCTTTCAGTGGAAAACAGTAATATTTCGGATTCTGGATTCGGATTTAGTTTCAAATATCGCTGGGTGGAAGGTTTTGAATTTGAATCTGCTTTTGGTTACGGAGCGATTCCTACTTATAACAACGTAGATGCAGCCATTTTCTATAAAGTCAAAAAATGGAATGCGACCTTTTCGTTGGGCGGCAATAATTTGTTGAAACAAGAATACAGAACCGTTTATGCGGGACCGATGATTGGTTCGATTTATTATTTGAGTTTTCGGGTAGATGATTTAGGCAAATAAGAAAAGAAAACTTTCGATTTTGCCACGAATTACCCGAATTTTCACTCAATTCGAGCAAATTCGGGGCAAAATCGGCAGTTTGCCCCGAATTACCCGAATTTTCACTCAATTCGAGCAAATTCGTGTAATTCGTGGCAAAATCAAGTAGGTAGCAACTTGAATGAATTATGCCGCTTTACAAATTTTTAATAATCCATGTATCTGTTAAACGACTTTTTCTATTGAAATTCACGCCAATTCCAATGATTATTTTGCCCGATAATTGATATTTTCGAGCATAGTCTCTATCAATGATTTGTTGAAAGGCTTCGTCTGCCGTTTTATTAAACTTAAATTCAAAAAGATAAATATGCGTTTTCGTTTGAACCACACTATCCGCACGACCTCTTGCCGTGTGCACTTCGCTTTCAATGAACACGCCCAAATATTTGAAGACCAAATGAATCAATCCATGAAAGAAATTTTCAGCTAACAGCGCGGCATCAATAAATTTATCCATCGCTTTGCCATCTTTTCGGACTTGTTTTTCAAATAAATTGTACGGAACATCTGAAAAAAGCGTATTCACAATTTCCTCCACTCGGGTTAAATCATTTTGTTGAAACGCAGCACTCAAATCGTGAACGGTCAATTCCGCAGGTTTTGCCTCATAATTTGGTGCTAAACTGTTGATTAAATACGCATACATGCTATCTCGAACCTCTCGATTGGGATATCCTAAAACCATTTCGCCCGTCATAAAATCCCTTTTTTTGATAGTTAAATAACCCGTTTGAAATAAAAGAGGGATTAAATCTAAATTATCCAAATCATATTTGTCCAATAACGCCCCTGATGACAACGCATTTTCAAACGTGAATTTCGTATGTCGTTTCATAATATAAAATAAAAAGGTAGGTGTTGCACTTGTAAACCAATAATTACGAAAATCTTTTTGACTCAAAAAGTTTAAAGTACAAAAAGGATTATAGAGCGTGTTAATGCCATCCCAACTGAAACCATTATACCAATGTTTCATCCATGCCAAAAGTGTTTCACGATTAATATTATGAAATTTCATTAAGACTTGGATGTAATCTTCAAAATAAAATTCCAATTCAGCTTGCGAATACCCTGCTATTTGAGCAAACTGTGCATCTAATGTAATATCATTCAAATGATTCAAGTCCGAAAAAATAGACACTTTGGAAAATTTTGAAACGCCTGTAATAAATAACAAACGCAAATAACTTTCCGCATCTTTTAAAACCGAATAGAACGCTTTCAGCGTTTTTTGATTCGCTTTTGCCTGTTTTAAGCCGACTTGTTCCAAATAATCAATAATCGGTTTATCGTATTCATCAATTAGCACAACGACTTTACCATATTTCGCGTGTAACTGCGTGATTAATTCACGAAATTGGCTTTTAAAAGTTTTTTGCTTTAATTGAAGCTGTTTTTCTTGAGCAATCCGATTTAATTCAGCTGAAATCGCTGCCCCTAAACTTTCATTTTGATAATCCAAAGGTGCGAAAGAAAGGTGAATTACAGGATTTTTTTGAGACCAATCCCATTTATCTGCTATCCATAAATCATTGAATAGCTTTTGATTACCTTCAAATAACTCTTTCAAAGTCGAAGCAAATAGCGATTTCCCAAAGCGTCGCGGACGCGATAGAAAATAAACGCCTTCTGTGGATGCGATTTGATAAACATATTCTGTTTTATCCACATACACATAATTACCTTCTCTCATTTTTTTGAAGGTCTGAACGCCAATAGGGAGATTTTTGAGAGCCATAATGCGATTTTTTAGTTTTCTAATGCAAAGATACATTTTCAAACCCAATTTTGCAAAAAAGGTATAAACGGAGCAGCCGTTTCATAATGACGAGCATTATAAAACGGCTGCTTTTTCTTCTGTATTTTCCACTATTTCGGCGCACGAGTGCCAAATCCAATCGACTTCCTATTAAACACAAATTCCGATTTATCTAATTTGAACGATTCTAAATCATTCATTGTCAATATATTACCTTCGGTTGGGTCGCGCTGTTCGGGTGCGATATTCGCCAAACGCAAGTTATGTTTTTTAACCGCATCTTCCACAATCTGACGAACCGTCCGTGCATTCCCAAAATATTTATCCCGATATTCGTGGATAAACGCCAAGTAACGCTGCATGTGTTCGTAAGAATCTGGTGCCAACGTCAAGCCCGCATGACTGAACATTTGTACTGCAATTTCCATCAATTCATCTGGCGTATAGTCGTCGAAACGCAACGTTTTGTCAAAACGAGAGCTTAATCCAGGATTCGCTTTCAAGAAAGTTTCCATATTATCGGTGTAACCCGCCACAAAGACGAAAAATTCTCCGCGTCTATCCTCCATTCTTTTCAAAATCGTTTGAATTGCCTCGTCGCCAAAATCGCCATGCGTACTGCTGCCATGCGACGTAAGCGCGTAAGCCTCATCAATAAACAACACGCCGCCCACTGCTTCGTCCAATTTCGCAGCCGTTTTAATCGCCGTTTGACCAACGTAACCCGCTACCAAACCTTGTCTATCCGTTTCCACCATGTGACCGCGTTCCAACACGCCCAAGGATTTATAGATTTTCGCCAAGATACGTGCAACCGTTGTTTTACCCGTTCCCGGATTGCCAATCAACACAGTATGTAGATAAAAACTG